>WQUU01000295.1 GCA_009781925.1 Bacillota bacterium
GTCGAGGGTTCCGACTTTTTTCCAAGACCCGGCGTCGGTTTGGATATAGATATTTTGCTTGCCGTAGGGGTTTCCGTAAGAGACGTCATACATCTTATAATCCAGCGTAAAGCTCACACAATTTGGGATAGTTTGCGCCAGGAGTACCGGGTAGGCATAATAGTTCCCGAGTGTGACTCTCTTTGTACTCCAGTCCCAGGCAATCGCGGCCACTTGCCCCTCCTTATAGAGGAAGTTTCCGGCGTCGTCATAGGTATAAGTCCAGCGGTTGGGCGTCAGCTTGTCCGCCGCTTTGTAGTCAAACTCCTCCGCCAGCTTGCCCGAGGCGTCGTAAGTGAGCATATAGGTGTGCGCGTCGCCGTTGTATTTGTACTCCACGCGCGCAGTGACCGCGCCGGTGGTGTCGTAGCTGATCTCGGTGACAAGCCGGTCTCTCCCCTGATAGGCGGAGGTCTTGGTCATGTGGCCCTGGTCGTCGTATGTATTAACCTGCCGCGCGGTGACCGCGCCGCTCGCGTCGTAGTCATCCTCCTCCAGAAGACGGTTGGCCGCGTCGTAATGACTGGTTTTGCTCAGATTGCCGCCGCTGTCGTAACTGTAATCTGTCCTCCCGTATACGGCGCCGTCCGGGCCGTAGGCGGTCTCGGTCTGCAATTTGTCGTCCGGGCCGTAGGAATCCGATGTGAGCAGAGAGCCGTCGCCGGCGTATGTGTAGGTCTGCCGGGAGGACTGCACACTGAAGGCGGCGCTGTTGCTGTAATGGATCTCTTCGGTCATGTTCCCGTTCGCGTTGTACGAATAGATGTCGGTCTCCATGCCGTTTGCGCCGTAGTCCGTCTCGGTGGAGCCAAGGCTGTCTTGGCGGAGCATCTTTATGCGGTTCCCGCCCGCGTCATAGGTATAGGTCTCCGCCCAGGCCTGCACGCCGTCCGCGCCGTAGCCGGTTTTTCCGATGAATACGCCGTTCTCGTCGTACATGAAGTCGGCCCGGCCGGTATAAGCCCCGTCCGGATCATAGTATTTCTCCTGCAGGCGCACATTGTTCGCGTCAAAGGTGGCGGTGGAGGAGACGCCGCCGGCGCCGTCGGGGGTTTGAGGATAGTAGGAGGTCTCCAGCAGTTCCCGGCCAAAGAGGGTATATTTTGACTCGGTGCGAGAGCCGACCGGCCCCCAAACGGTCTCTGTGTGCGTCAGGATCGCGCCGCGATAGGCCAGGAAGCCGGCGGAGAACAGCGCGCAGAGCAGGAGCAGCCCGCCGCCCAAAAAGAACGGCCACTTTTTCCGTTTTTTCGATTCCTGCTGCTGTGCGTAGGGTGACCGCGGCGCCGGCGGTTGCTGCTGTATCTGCGGCTGCGGCGCCGGCGGCTGCACATACGGCGACTGCAGCGGCTGCTCCTGCGGCTGGGCTAACAGTTGCTGCCAGCCCCAGGGATCCTCTTCCATCGGAACGGGATTCACGTTTACGGGGTTTTCGCCGGGTTTGGGTTCATTCGGAGCCATGTTCCGCCGCCTCCCATAATTATTATGTAAACTGATATCATTGGCATTCTGAGCGCAGCAAAGAATTTTTGCATTAGACCCTTCGCTGCGCTCAGGGTGACAGGAAAAGCCAATGGATGACAGAATCTATTCAATCGTCCCACGCGGAGAACCAGATGATGCGTCCGGGCGCGAAGGCGCTGCCGAGTTTTTCCCAGAGCTTTTCCGACCTGAAATTTCCCTCGAGGATCTGGCCATAGGGGATGTGTCCCAGAGCGAGTTCCCGCGCGATCAACCAGCGCGACAAGGCCGAGCCGACGCCGCGCCTTTGATATTCCGGAAAGACCTCCAATAAACCCATGGAACCCTCCTCATGCGTGCCGATGTAGCCGCAGAACTCCTCCGCCCAGAACGCGCCGAACATCCGCCCCTCGCCGATGAGAAAGCGCATATAATCGACGCTGTCGGGAAAGAGGCTGTAGCGCCTGGCGGCGGTTTCCGCGTACTCCTGTGTCAGCGGGCGGATGTCGATGGGCGGCGGGGAGGGGGATTCGGGCGGCGGGTCTTTTCGCGTCCAGACCACCTGGGAACAGGGCCGCGCGTGGAAAAAGCGCCCGGTTCCGCGCAGAACCGCCGCGCAGGCCGCGCCGCGCCCCACGACGTCGAAGCCCCTGTCTTCCGGCAGGAGGGAGGCCAGCGCCCGCGCGGCCTCCATGTCGTCCGGCGCGTACATCATATAGATGTCGTAGCTCTTGAGTTTCAGCAGTACGGCGTCAGCCCCAGAGAAAAAAACCGCTTCCGCGGCGTCGCGGCTCAAAGCCTCCAGCATGTCTACGTTCAGCAGGGGGGAGGCGGAGAGCCTCTCTGCCGCGCGATTTTTTTCTTCCGCAGTCATTTCAAGGCCTCCAGCGCCGCCGTCAGATTTTCGATCAGCGCCGCCGCTTTGCTTAATTTTTCCCGCTCCGCGTTCACCACATGCTCCGGCGCGCGGGAGACAAAGACCGCGTTGCCGAGCTTTTTCTCCTGGGAATATACATCAGCCTGGGCCCTTGCCAGCTCTTTCGTTAAACGCTCCCGCTCTTTTTCGAAATCAACCAGCTCCGCCATGGGCATGAACAGCCGCGCGTCCTTTGTAATGATGCTGACAGAGCCCCCGATGTCGGCCGGCGTTGACCCTGAGACGGTGACTTTTCCCGCATAGGCCAGTTTTTGAAAAATGGCTTCACTTTTTGAGAAGATTTTTGGTTTTTCCGTCACAATTGTCAAGTGCGGGCGCTTGGAGGGCGGCACATTCATATCCGCTCTGCGGCTGCGCACGGCCTTGACCGCCTCGATGACGGACTCAAAAGCCGCCTCCTCCGCCGGAAAGGCCAGAGCCGCGTTATATTGCGGAAACTTTCGGACGATGAGCGCCTCTCGGGAGCTGTGAATGGCGTCCCCACCGTGGGGGAGCGCCTGGAAAATTTCCTCGGTAATAAAGGGCATAAACGGGTGCAGCAGCGTCAAAGTCTCTGTCAGCGTATAGAGCAGTACCCGCTGGACGCTTTCTTTGGCGGCTGTGCCCTCACCGTAGAGTCTGGGTTTACATAATTCAATGTACCAATCACAAAAGCTGTCCCAAATGAAGGCGTAGAGCTTCTCCGCCG
>WQUU01000296.1 GCA_009781925.1 Bacillota bacterium
GAGGTTCTGGTCGGGCTCGAGGTTTCCGGGCACGTGATGTTCCCGATCGCCGTACGCGGTCCCGGCGGCAAAACGCGGACTCTACTCTCTGGCGTCGGGCTCTTAACGGGGCTCATCACGATTTGCGCGATCAAATCTTTGAACCTGAACGAGGCGGAAATAATCGAGCCCTTCGAGCCGGGCTTCTCAAAGACGAATTATGTGTTCTTTGTTGACAAAGCGCGGTTTTATCGCGGCAGCGCGGTCTGGAACAGAGACAAAGAGCTCGTTGAAAAAGCGGTGGGCGAAGCCGTCGCGCGCGCAAAACTTCCCGAAGGCACCGTGATCCAGTGCGCGGACAAAGAGGATTTGAACGTCCTCTATATGAATCTGCTGGACGGGGACAGGCTTCTGGGCGTTCTGTTTATGCGAAACTCCGGCACCGAGGACAAAAACGTGATTTACGTAAAAGGGGAGAAGCAATACCAGAAAATTTTGTGTGAGATCGGCGCGGAACTCCAAGCGATGCACATTGCCGAGATGAAGAACAAGCGCCGCGCCGAATACAAATACGAGCGGGCGCTTCTCCAGAACCTGGACGAAAACGGCGGCGTCACCACGGTCGACAGGGTCTTATCGGGCCTGAACGGCGTCAGCGAAGCCGATCTGTTCGGCGTGGTTTACGGCCTCAAAAAAGAGGGCCGCGTGCGTGTTCTGGGCAGAGAAATCACGAGAATATAGCGGGGGAAGGAAACGGAATGGGGAAGCGCAAAAACAACGGGCGGTTTCGTTTTAACGCGGACGATGAGGCTGTGCTGAACGAAAAATACGGGGATATGACCCGCGAACCGTGGCTCATGCTCCTGGCCAGACGGAACCAAAACCCGACCGACACGCTTTGCTGGGGCATCACAAACAACGGGACGACTTTCGCGCGGATCGGGACACAGGAGGGCGATCTCCTCAACGGGTTTGTCCATGAGGATCCATACAAAACCCGGATGCTCGGAACTTACGCGTATTTTCGCACGGAGGACGGTCAGTACTTCTCAAACGCCTGGTATCCTGTGCTCAACAGAGCGCAGGCGCTGGAGACGACCTTTGGTTTTGGCTATCTGAAATTCAAGACCGCGTACAACGATTTTGACGTGGAGTCCGTGCATTTTATTCCGGACGGTTATGACGCAATGGTGCAGCTGATTCAAATCAAAAACACCGCCGCTCAGGAACGCAGGGTCACAGTGTTCCATGTAAATCCTGTCAATCTCGGAGACGCGCGCGATCTCCAGTTCAGCGGCTTCAACTCGATGATGGCGGGCGGCGCGCGCATCGACCGGGAACTGAACGCCGTTGTCTGGCGCTTTGGCTCCGGGCGCGCTTTTGACAGCGATGAGGCGAAGATCAAGTCGATGTTCGGGAAAGTGCTTGTCCATACGACTTCCCTTCCGGGCAACCGGTTTGCGACGCGCTATGACGAGTTTGTGGGACACCATACAAATACCATGGCAGTTCCGGCGGCGGTTGCCGAGGATTGGGATTTGCCCAATCGTGACGCGGAAGACAGCTGCTCTGCCCTCTCGTCCATCAAAAACTCGTTTGTGCTGAGAGCGGGCGAAACAAAGGAACTGGTCGTCGTGACCGCGGCGCCGTCCACAGAAGATTATTATTGCGGCGGCAAGCAGTCGATTAAGCGGTTCCTGGCGGAGGTTCTGCAGGCGGAAAACGCGAAGCGCATGCTCGAGGAAGTAAAGAGCGGGTGGAAAACCGAATTCGACAGGCTACAGGCCGCGGTAGAGGGCGCCGACGAAATTTTCCGGCCGTCGTACAAATGGCTGCAATACCAGTGCGCGATGGTCGCGCGCCTCAACAGAATGAAATCGCGCTACCACTCCGGGTTTGAATATGGGTTCGGATTCCGCGATATTTTGCAGGACATTTTGGCGCTGCTTCCATACGACCCCCGCGCCGCGAAGGAACTGATCAAATATACCGCGCAGCAGATGTTCTCGGACGGGTTTGTGTACCACAATTTCTATGTGGACGCAGTGGGAAACAAAGATTTTGTCACCTGCGACGACCCGCTGTGGCTGATTTACACGGTTGTGGAATATGTCAAGGAGAGCGGCGATTTTGGAATTTTGGACGAAGTCATCCCCTATTGCGACGGGAGAGAGGGCTTGCCGTCAAAAGAGGGCACGGTTCTTGAACATTTGAAAATCGCCGCCGCAAAAGTTTGGGGACAGAGCGACAACGGCCTGCCGTACATGCTGATGGCCGACTGGAACGACGACTTGTCCGGAAACTTCACAAGCGTTTCGACGATGGCGGCGCAGCAGCTCTATAAGGCGCTGAACGACATGGCCGAACTCTTTGACAGGATAGGCACTGAGCGGGATATGGCGGCGGAGTTCAGGGCGAAAGCGAAAACTGTCAGAGACGAAGTTGAAAGGCGCTGCATCGACCGGGACGGAAACTATATCCGCGCGGTCGCCGCGAAGGACTTTAGGGCGGTTCTGCGGTGTTTGTCCTTCGGGCACACCGGACTGGAAGCGCGCGACATCCTGGAGGAAATCGAGCGGAACGGCGCGCCCGTGGATTTGGGCTGCAGCAAGACCGACAATCTGGTGTTCCTCGAGCCGATTGCCTGGGCGGGCTTCAGCGGAATCGCCGACAAGGCGCGATTTGACGCCTGCAAAGCGGTCTGCGAGAGAGTACTCGATGACAAGTACGGCATCGCGATCTGTCAGGGAGACAAGGCGCTGGCGGAGGGGAGGCTGCCGGCCGATACCCAGGGCTGGAAGCGCAACGCGCTGGGAAAAAAGGAAAACGGCGGCGAATTCCGGCATCTGGAGTCCTGGTACATCGCGTCGCTCTGCGCGTTCGGCTACGGAAGAGAGGCGCATGACCTTTTTCTCAAAACACTTCCGGCGGTCGCGAGTGAAGACGACCCGTATTTGTATGCGGCGGAGCGCTTCGTCTATCCCGAATATGTCGCGGGGCCGGCGTCAAATGACCACGGAAAAGCGGGGCACACCTGGCTTACCGGTACCGCGCCGACCCGTTTGAACGTGCTGATTGACTGGATTTTCGGCATCCGCGTGGGCTATGACGGGCTCTTTATAGACCCCTGCGTCTCCCCGGAGTG
>WQUU01000297.1 GCA_009781925.1 Bacillota bacterium
GGGCGGCGGGCGTATCGGAGGGCTGCGGCTCCGCAGGCTGGCCGGATGGGCTCGGGCCGGCTGCGGGATCAGCCGCCGGCGCGGGATCGCTCACGGGGACAGCCGGGACGCCAAGGGTCATATAATCGCTATGTACGTATCCGGTCACGCCGTCGCAGCTTACTTTGTACCATGCGCCGTATACGCCGGTGATGTCCATCACCGCGCCGGTCTCATAGTAACCCAGAATCTCGCCGCCGGTCGAGGGCTCGGCGCGCATTCGAACCGTACTGCCTCTAACTGTGCCGCTGCCGATGGGCGCGTCCAGACTGTCGCCGAGGCTTAAATAGTCGCCGGACATGTAGCCCTCGCAGCCTTTGTACCAGACCTTGTACCAGTTGTTCTCCGCCGCGGCCTCGACGACAACGGTCGAGCCCCTGGGCGCGGTGGTGAGGACGGAGTAGCTGGTGTCCGCACCGGAGCGCAGGTTCAGCTTTGAGGCATTGACCGTCGCGCCGCCGGTATTCGCGGCCAGGGCCGGAGCTGTCAGCATCGTGGCGGCCAGAACAGCCGCGGCCACCGGTTTTGTCCACCGTAAAAACTGTTTGTGCATTGAAACTCCCCCTTGGATTCCGCGGCGCAGCCCGAATACGGGCGCGGGATTCCCCGGGAAAAGCGGAGCTCTCCCCTCTCTTATTTAGAGGACAGGGCCCGCTCCAGCCAGACGGAGGCCACATCCATGGCGTCGTACAGGCTGTCCTTTTCGCTCTTTTTGACCACCCGATCCCGGGACTTCAAGTCCGGATCCGTGAGCTGCAGCTGAATCGAAACCTTTGTGGCTACATCCAGATCCTTGACTTTCTTTGTATCCAGGATCTGCAGCAGGATGATGTATTTATCTGCCATACTGCCGAAGTAGATGAGGTTGTCTTTCCTGCGCAGGGGGTGACCCTTGTATTCGAGCGCCGCGGATTTTGATTTTGTGTTCTCAGGCATGGGTGTTTCAATCCTTTCCAGATTGCCATCAAATTGTAACATATTGTTTCCGCTTTGTCAACTGTAGACATCGACGATAATTTAAATCCCATTCAGGAAGGGCTCAAACATCGGATAGATATTGACAATAAAGTAGTACACGCCGACGGCGATCAAAATGTACATGAGCAGCGTAAAGAGCAAATAGCCCCGGGCCAGGTGGATACGGTTTTTGTTCCGCGCCCCGCCGCAGGCCCAGATAATCTGGATGATCAGCCCGATGACCGGCAGGAACATGAGCAGCAGCGAGGAGAAATACTCCCCCGTGCTCATCACGCGCTCCCGCAGTTTGTCCAAGTCCTGATAGACATAGGCCGGGGTGGTTACGGAGGGCGGCGGAGGCGCCGATTGGTAGGCCTGGTGTCCATAACCGCCGGCATAGACACCCGCATAGGGGTCGGTATAGCTCGGCTCCGGGGCGCTCTGGGCGTTGGGATCCAGCATCGCCCCGCAGGCGGGGCAGAAGCGTCTCCCCTCCGGAATGTTGCTGCCGCAGGCAGTACAGATATACATATATAATAGAATCCTTTCGTGATTTGTCCTGTCAGTAAGCGCATTTTATCATATCTTGCCACGATAGAAAAGAGTTTTTTACGCAAAACACGGTATGCTGTAGGGGCCGATGCCTACATCGGCCCGTTTTCATCTGCGGCGGCGCGATGTGGGCATCGCGCCCTGCAAAACTGCCGCGAAGCTGTGCCAGCCCTCCTCTTGCAGATGGCTGACAACGTCCAGGCCCGCGCTTGTCAAAGCCCGCTCCACGTCGCTCTGCCGGCCCTCAATTACGCCGGAGCAGATGAAAATCCCGTCCGGGCGCAAAAATTCGCGTATGAGGGGAGCGAGCGGGATGATCACATCGGCCACGATGTTCGCCAGCACCAGGTCATAGGGACAGCCTGCGGTCTGTCCGCCGCCGAGATTTTTTCGCAACGCGGCGTCCTCCAAAATGTCCCCCTGACAGACTGCAAACTTGTCCGGGCCAAGGCCGTTTAAGGCGGCGTTGCGCGCGGCGGCCTCGGGGGCGAGGGGATCGATGTCGCAGCCCGCGGCGAAAGCGGCCCCCAGTAAAATCGCGCCGATGCCCAGAACTCCGCTGCCGCAGCCGATGTCCAGCACCCGCGCGCCGGGCTTTAAATGAAGTTCCAGCAATTTGAGGCACATGCGGGTGCTGGCGTGCTGACCCGTGCCAAAACTCAGGCCGGGATCTAAATAGAGGGGCAGTCTATTGCTATCCCCGGCCTCCAGCCAGGCGGGGACAATGCGCAGGCGCTCGCCGATCTCGATCGGCTCATAATACGCGCGCCAGTTGTTCTCCCAGTCGCTGTCCGCCACGGCTTTGACAGCCACGGGTACGGTCAGCGCGGCGCGGACGGTCTCCAGCGAGGCGCGACCCGCGCCATCGTCCGGGAGGTAAAATTTCACGCGGGAGACGCCGGTGAAGCGCGCCTCCAGCGCCTCATCCACGAAGTCCCAATACTTTTGGTTCTCCGCCAGAAAACGCCGGAAATCCCCCTCGTCCTCGACCACCATGCCACCCACGCCGAGGGCCTCCAGGGCCTCGCACAGCGCGTCTATGCTGCCGTCCGCGGGGACGCTGATTTCAAGCCAGTCCATAATTTTCTCCCACACCCTGTCATTCTGAGCGCAGCGAAGAATCCAGATCCTTCGCTGCGCTCAGGATGACAATTTTATTTGTTTCCTCTTTTATTCGTTTCCTCTTGCATTTTGCATGGAATAAAGATAAAATGTTGATATAAAAATTTTCTTTCAGCCAAAGAGGCATACCTATGAAAAAGCGCGCCACGCTGCTCTGCGCGGTTTTGGCCGGGGTCGCCATCGCCCTAGGCGGCACGGCTTATCCGAGCCTCTACATCTCCCGCGCGACCTTCGCCGCCAGCTCCGCGTTGTTCAGCACCAGGTGAATATTCGCCTCCAGGCTGTCGCCTCCGGTGAGCTCCTTGACCTTTTCCAGCAGAAACGGTGTCGTGTCCTTGCCGTGGATGCCCAGGCGGATGCTCTCCGCGACTGCCTCGTCGATAGCGGCGTCGATGACGGCCTTGTCCATGGCGTATTTTTCCGGGATGGGGTTGCAGACCAGCAGGCCCGTGT
>WQUU01000298.1 GCA_009781925.1 Bacillota bacterium
AGCAGTATGGAGGAATCCGCGATTAAAGCCGGTTTCGACAGCCTGAAAGACGGCGGCGAGTACGACAAGCTGTACCAAGCCGCCGTCTGCCGACAAAAAGCCGATTGGCTCGTCGGCATGAACTTCACCCGCCTGTTTTCCATTCTCTACAACGCCCAGCTCCGTGTCGGGCGCGTTCAGACCCCAACACTCGCCATGATTGTGGAGCGCGAGCAGAAAATCAAGGCGTTCACAAAAGAGCCGTTTTACACCGTCGAGATCACGGACGGCAAATTTATTGCGGAACGTGAAAAGGTGAAAGACAAAAAGATCGCCGAGGACATCTGCTCCGCTGTTGTCGGCAAGACCGCCGTCGTCACAGCGGTCAGTCGTCAGGAGAAGTCCGCCGCCGCGCCGAAGCTGTATGACCTAACCACCCTGCAACGGGAGGCGAACCGGATGTTTGGCTACACGGCGGCGCAGACGCTTAACTGTGTTCAAAACCTTTACGAGCAGAAACTCTCAACCTATCCCCGCACGGACAGCCAGTATCTGACCGATGATATGAAACCCGGCGTCCCCGCGCTTGTCCAGAGCGTGGCAGGAGCGCTGCCGTTCAAGGTGAACGTCGGCAATATCAACGCCGGCGTTGTCATCAACAGCGCGAAAGTCTCCGATCACCACGCGATTATTCCCACACCGTCGATGCCAAAGGCCGACTTATCATCCCTGCCGACCGCGGAGCGAAATATTCTGCACATGATCTGTACCCGCTTGATCGCGGCGGTATCGGATAAGTATCAGTACGCGGAAACGTCCGTCACGGTGGAGTGTGAGGGTGAGACATTCACCGTCAAGGGCAAGAGCGTGATCGCGGACGGCTGGAAAGCGGTTGATGCGGCGTTTGCCGTCGGCGCCGGCAAACCGAAAAAAGACGAGGACAAGTCTCTGCCCGACCTGTCCGAAGGATACCGATTTGACGCAAAGGCCGCCGTCCGCGAAGGTTTCAGCCAGCCACCGAAACACTTTACCGAGGATTTACTGCTGGCGGCGATGGAGACGGCGGGCGCGGATGACATGCCCGATGACGCCGAGCGCAAGGGGCTTGGCACCCCGGCGACCCGTGCGGCAATTATTGAAAACCTTGTGAAATCCGGGTTTCTGGAACGCAGGGATAAAAATATGCTCCCCACCGACAAGGGCGTAAACCTCATAAAAATCCTGCCGGAATCGGTCAAGTCGCCCATGCTGACCGCCGAATGGGAGAACAATCTCAAACGTGTGGAGCGTGGGGATATTTCCGACAGGGACATGATGATTTCAATCATGAAGTATGTCAGTAGCCTTATCACGACAAACAACCGCCCCAATGACGAGTTCGCGGCGCTGTTCCCGTCGAGCCGCCAGGCTGGCGAGGCCATCGGCAAATGCCCGCGCTGCGGCGGTGATGTGTCCGAATCCCCGAAGGGTTTCTTCTGCGGGAATAAGTCGTGTAAATTCGCGCTCTGGAAAGACAACAAATTCTTTTCGTCCCAAAAGAAAGCGCTCACAAAGGACATCGCGAAATCGTTGCTCAAAGACGGGCGCGTCTCCATTACCGGCTTTGTCTCACAAAAAACCGGAAAGCCGTACAGCGCCACGGTCATTTTAGAGGATAAGACCGACGGTTATCCAGGCTTCAAGATGGAATTTGAGCAAAAGAAGCAACCCCCGAAACGCGATACTGGCGCGCGATAATAGTCCAACGTAAGGGAGCCGCTTGTCCGTAAAAGACAGGCGGCTCCTGTTTTATGAGCAAAAGGAGTGAGCGATCCATTTGGATACCCTGGTAGTCAATTTCTTCGCGGGGCCTTCCGCGGGCAAGACGACCTGCGCCTGGGAAGTCGCCGCGGAACTGAAAAAACGCAACATCGTTACGGAATATGTGCCCGAGTATGCCAAAGAGCTTGTATGGGACGGCAGGCGGGATTTGCTGGATGGCAGTTATGACAAGCAACTGCGGATATTGAACGAACAGGCGCATCGTATCGACCGACTGATCGGCAAGGTCGATGTCGTCGTTACCGACAGTCCGGTACTGCTTCAACCCGCGTACTGCAAGGAAAACCAGGCGGAGTTTGAACAGGCGGCGCTACGTTCTTTTAACTCGCACAACAATTTCAATCTGTTCATCAACCGGGGCGAACACTTTGAACAGGCCGGGCGCATCCACAATCTGGCCGAGAGCCGGAAGGTCGATGGCGAGGTCAAAGACATCCTCGCCCGCCACGGCGTCTATTACGGCACGTACTCGCACAGTACCATCGATCTTGTGGTCGAGAATATCCAGAAAACCCTGCGCAGAATCCAGTCAGAACACAAAATTTTTATCGAAGGAGGACAGGAAATGCCCGAAACCCCTGAAAAACAGAGTCTCCCCGAACGCGCGAAAGAGCTGACCGACAAGCTGGAGACCGGCATGAAGGAACTCTATCAAAGCGACAAATATACGAATTACCTGAAAACGATGGCGCAGTTCCACCATTACTCGCCGCGGAACATCATGCTCATACAGCAGCAGTTGCCAAACGCGACGCGGGTCGCCAGCTTCAAGCTATGGGAAGAAATGAACCGCCACGTCAAAAAGGGTGAGCACAGCGTCAAGATTTACGCGCCGATAGCCGACAAAAAGCCCGAAATCAAACTGATGGAAAAGCTGGACCCGGAAACCGGCGCGCCGCTATTGGATGAGCAGGGCAAACTCATCATGGAGGAAATGACGGCGCTGACCGGCGGGCCCAGGTTTAAGCTGGTGTCGGTGTTTGACGTTTCGCAGACCTACGGGGAACCCCTGCCGCAGCTCGCGGAGAACCTGACCGGCGACGTGGCGCATTACGAGGCGTTTTTGGACGCGCTGAAAGCCGTATCGCCGCTTCCCGTCGTGATGGAGCCGATGGCGGAGGAACAGGACGGCTATTGCCGGTACGGTGAACAAATCGGTATCCGCGAGGGGATGAGCGAAACGCAGACCGTGGCCGCGGTCATCCACGAGATCACTCACGCGAAACTGCACGATCCCGCCGTTGCCGCCGCCGATACGCCGGCCGCGGACAAGACAAAACGGGTCAAAGAGATCGAGGCCGAGAGCGT
>WQUU01000299.1 GCA_009781925.1 Bacillota bacterium
GGGTTTGAGCGTTGGGCCAAAGTCCAAAATTTGAAATCCCTCGCGAAAACCCTCATCTACCTTCAGGAGCACAACCTGGACGACTTCGGCCTCCTGCAAGAAAAAACCGCGTCGGCCACGGCGCGGTTTTACGATCTGTCCGATAGGATCAAAAAGGTTGACGCGGCGCTGACCGCTAACGCCGATCTGCAACGGCACATCGTGACCTACGCCAAGACCAAACAGACCTACGCGGACTACCGCAGGGCCGGATACTCAAAAAAGTTCCGAGCCACGCATGAATCGGCCATTTTGCTATGTCAGGAGGCGAAGGACGCCTTTGATAAACTGGGCTACGGCAAGACAAAAAAGCTGCCGGCCGTCGCGTCCCTCCGCGCTGAATACGCTGCGGCCCTAGATGAAAAGCGACAGCTCTACGCCGATTACAAAGCTGCCAGAACTGAAATGCGTGAGCTGACGGTCGCTCGGGAGAATGTCGATAGGCTGTTGAATCCTCATGACGTAGGTCGGAAACGGGAGCGCGGAGACATTGAACGGTAGCTCTATGCACTGAAATTAGCGGCCCATTGGGCTGCGCAGCCGTCCCGCTTGCGGGGCGATCAACAGGGGTCTGGGGGCGTTCCGCGCCCCCAGCAAGCATGCGGGCAGGGCTCTTTGGAGTCTTGCCCGCCTTGCTTGCCGGACTTTAACAATGCATCGAATTAGCGAATAAGATCGATTCTCGGGCATAAATATTCAGCTGACATTTTCCAAACAGTCCTTGTCCAGTAGCACCGGAAAATGCTCAATCGGGCAGTGCCTGAAACCAGCACACGACCGAAGCAATATCATCTTGCACCGGTAGGTAGTGCTCACCCTCCCGCCAGTCCAGTGCCTGGATTATGACCCGCCGGTCTTGCTCAAACCGCATGGTATGGGGTCCACAATATGAAGCTCCTTATACTCTCCGACCTCGGAAGGATCTCCCTCTAGCCTCGCTTATCGGCCTGTTTTTACAGTCTGTTACCCGCTTTACTTTACAGCATAGGAATGGCCTTCTTATCCTTTAACATTATATCTTGTTAATAAAGATCAGGCTTGATTCTCGCGGCGCGGTAAGCATGACCAATAGTCCTTTCTCCATAAGAAATTCACCGGTATGCTTGCTTTTTTGTCCGGAGTCTGTATCCTCCAATTTATAGATCGCCGACGGATCAAGTCCTTTCAAACGGTATCGGGCTGATTCAAATGGGCAAACATCCCGCCGGAAAGACAGCACCGCCCCGCGATCTGAGTTCGGATCATTCAATTGAAATGCCAGCCATTCCTTCCAAGAGATATTCACATCGGTGAGGAAATACATATCAGCGGCATACAGATCGCGGATACACTCAAACTCGGACAGCCTTTGCCGCAAAACACCCATAGTCTCCGGGTTCTCCAGCGCCTCGTAAATGAGTTCGGACTCAATACAGCAACCGTTGTTGATGCGGCTACGCCACTGATATGGATCCTTGGTACCCCCGCTTACGGAGGAGACAGGCACCCACATGCCCAGGCCACAAGTCTGTGCTTGGTGTCCCAACGGGTCACTGTCGGTGTAGCACATGTAATCGGTACGTGTCAAAGCAACGCTACGAGTCATTGCTTCAAATTCTAAGCGTCGCCCTCCGCTGGCACAGTTATCGATGATGAGATCTGGGAAGCGCGTGAGTAAAGTATCCCATAACTGATAGAATCCTTCGACGCAGCGGATCTGGGTCATGCCCCGCCGATCGGAAGCGTCAGCGGAGTTCCAGGCACCCAAGGTATCGGCGTTTTGATCGATCCGCAGGATGTCTATCCCGTATTCCGTTATTTTGCGAGACAGCATCTCGGTCATCCATTCTCGGGCTTCCGGCAACCCCATGTTGAAAATGAACCAGCCACTCTTGTCTACGATGAAGAACTCCGGGTGAGAGAGTACCAACGGCGTGCCGGGCATGGCGCGTTCGTGTTCAAACCACAGCATTAGCTTCATACCCAATTCATGGACGCGATCGCTGACCGGCTTCAGACCATTGGGGTAACGGGAGACATCGTGATCGAAATAACCGACGTTGTTGCTCCAGTCATTGCTGCGGAGATCATCGCAGTGTGTGCCCTCCGGACCATACCACCCGGCGTCGATCCAATAGGCGTCGGCTTTGATACCGGACTTTTTTATAGCATCCAGTTGCTTAAAGTGATCGGCCTCGCTCGTACCCCAGGATAAGATGGACAGGGGTAGCCGTACCGGTTTGTTGTCGATATGCGGATGATGGTGCGCCAGCATAAAGCGGCGAAAAGCGTTCTGACTATCTTCCTGGCACCCATTCCAAGGCATCAGCAAGATGCGTGGGCTTCGGATTCGCTCTCCCGGGTGAAGAACGAGATGTGTGTCTGGCATACCGGCTTCAAAGCGGATGTAAAATTGGCCGTCCGCTTCCGAATACCACCGCTGAAAGTCCATCTCCCACTGGCCTGCCCATCCGACGGCGAAAATCACGCCCGTATCCAGTGTCCGAAAGTTGAAGTAGGGCATGCAGCCATGGGAGCCAGAAGTCGGGCGGCCGTTTCGGGAACCGAAGTGCATGTTCGCGCAGTTTGAGATATGGTGTAGCACTTCTTTGCAAGGGAGAAAATCATCCACCTTGCAGTCCGAGCCGCCGGCATAAAGCAATTCAATGTCATGCGCCCCATACTGCTGTGTCCCTGCGGTGCGAAAAGGGGGATACTGTACGGCAAGGCTTAACGCTTTTACATCTGACAGTATTTTTGTGTCATGCTCGCCGGTGTTTTCAAAATAGAGCACCCATTCTGCGGCGCCTTCGTCTGTAAAATGAGTCGTTTCAGCCATTACATGCAGGCCGTCGGGCAGGGTTTGCGCCAGGGTGATCCGTTCCCGGCCTTCCGATAAGAGTTCTGTCCGCCAATCACAGGGCAGATCTTTTAGCAAATCTTTGGAAGTGACGCCGTCGTAGCCAAAGCGGAATGGGTAATCGCCTGCGGGCGTGAAACTCTGTTTCACCCATTCTGTTAATCTTGCTACTGCGGGTCGGCTGTTATCATAAGCCAGCAAGTTGATTCCCTCCTACTTGTTTTCT
>WQUU01000300.1 GCA_009781925.1 Bacillota bacterium
CAAAAGCTCTGCAAAGATTTCAAGGTGGATGACGAGCTCCGCTACGAGGGCGAAAACCCCCGCTATAAGTATGACGACAGCGCCGTGCACATGTACCGGGACGACAATAAGTGCATCCTCTGCCGCCGCTGCGTCTCCGCCTGCGCCAAGTGGCAGGGCATCGGCGTCATCGGGGCCAACGAGCGCGGCTTTCACACCCACATCGCCTGCGCCTTCGACCAGGGCTTGGGCGAGGTGCCCTGCGTCTCCTGCGGGCAGTGTATCGTTGTCTGCCCCACCGGGGCTATCGCGGAGAAGGATCACACGGCTGAGGTCTGGCAGGCCCTCGACGACCCCAAAAAGCATGTGATCGTCCAGACCTCCCCCTCCACCCGCGTCACTTTGGGGGACGCTTTCGGCATGCCCATCGGCTCCAATGTCCAGGGCAAGATGGTCGCGGCCCTCCGGCGTCTGGGCTTTGACGAAGTGTTTGACACGAACCTCGCCGCGGATCTGACCATCATTGAGGAGGCTCACGAATTCGTGGAGCGCATGGAAGGCGGCGGTACGCTGCCTATGATCACCTCCTGCTCCCCCGGCTGGGTCAAGTTCTGCGAATACTACTATCCCGAGTTCATTCCGAACCTGAGTTCCTGCAAATCCCCCCAGCAGATGTTCGGCGCCATCGCCAAGACCTGGTACGCCAAGCGCAACAACTTAGACCCGAAGGACATCTTCGTCGTGGGCATCATGCCCTGCACCGCCAAAAAGTTTGAGGTTCAGCGGGATTACGAAAACGCCGCGGGGCCCGATATCCCGGACTGCGACGTGGCTCTGACCACCCGGGAGCTGGCCCGTATGATCCAGCGCGCGGGAATCAACTTTGATATGCTGCCGGACGAGGAATTTGACAATCCCCTGGGCGAGGCTTCCGGCGCGGGCGCGATCTTCGGCGCCACCGGCGGCGTCATGGAGGCCGCCCTGCGCACGGCCTACGAGGAGCTCACGGGCAAAGAGCCGCCCTCTCTGGATTTTACCGAGGTGCGCGGTACGGAGGGCATCAAAGAGACCACTTACAATATCAACGGCACGGACGTGCGTGTGGCCGTGGTCTCCGGCCTGGCCAACGCGCGGATCCTGCTCGACCGTGTCAAATCCGGGGAGGCCAGCTACCACTTCATCGAGATCATGGGCTGCCCCGGCGGCTGCGTCAACGGCGGCGGTCAGCCGGTCGTCCCCGCCGCGGTGCGCAATTTCGTGGATTTGAAGGCGCTGCGGGCCAAGGCCCTGTACGAGCTGGACGCGGAACTGCCAATCCGGAAAGCCCACGAAAACCCGGTGCTCAAGACCATCTATGAGGAATTTTTGGTGCGCCCCGGCAGCTTCAAGGCCCACGAGGTTCTGCACACAAACTACAAGGCGCGGGAAGCGCTGTAAATTTGGAAAAAGCACCAAGGGGCTGTTGCAAAACGGGTCGTCGAGGACGCCGACCCCTACATCATGTGGCTGTATTTGCATCATGCAGCACAGCTTGTAGGGGGCGGCCTCCCGGACGCCCCGTTCTTGTGTTTTGCAACAACCCCCTATTTTAAAAGGCCCCCGGGTTTTCCCGGGGGCCTCTGACCGTCATTTTCTGTTTTACTGGTTGTACGCGGCTTTACTGGTTGTATGCGGCGTCTAATCCGTTGCCGGTGATCGCCGTCCAGGTCTCCATCATCCCGTCCGCGTTGCGGGTAAAGGTGTGGCTGTGCGCGGCCTCCATGATGGCGTAATAGCCCCAGTGCGCCGTCGTCAGATCCGTGAATACGACCACGCCGGGCAACAGACCGGCGGCGTCCACGTGGCGGTTCAGCACACGGTTTACCGCCGTCACAAACTCGGCGCGTGTCAGCTTGTCGTCCGGGCGGAACAGGCCGTTCCCGTCGCCGATAAACCAGCCCTTCGCCGTAGCGGAGAGAATGGCCGCGTAGGCCCAGTGACTGGGACTCACGTCGGTATACGGATTCGTCGTCGTCACCACCATGGAACTGAAGCGATCCACGAGCGTCGCAAGTTCAGCGCGCGTGATCGAGTCGTTCGGCCGGACTGGGCCGCCCGCGCCTGCATCGCCGATAAAGATGTTGAGCTGCGCCAGCGTGTCGATCGCAAGGCCGTACCAGTCATCCGCCTTCACGTCGCTGAACACCGCGGGCGGATTCGCCGGCTTATAGCCGTCCGTCAGCAGGCGGTAGAGCGCCATCGCGACTTCCGCTCTGGTGATGGTTCCGTTCGGGTGGACGCTGCCGTCCGGATAGCCGCGAATGTACCAGATGTGCTCCGTGGTCAGCATTCCGGGAACCGCAGGGGGCGTCACAGGGGGGGTCACAGGCGGCGTCACAGGCGGCGTTACCGGCGGAATGACCGGCGGAATGATCGGTATGCAACACGTTGTGTAGACAAAATTGTTATTGGGTATGTCGGCCGTCACATTTGTCAGCGTGTAGCCGCCCGGATTGACCGTATATCCGCTCACCGCCGGCGGGGTGATAACCACCGTCGCGCCCGCGGGCACACCGGGTATGACATATGCGCCTGTTGCCGGGTCAACCGGAACAGTAATCGTATACGGCGCGCCGCTCGGCGGGGCAATCGTAACGCTGAGCGCCGCGGGCAGAGTCGCCGCGCCCGAAACGGTTCCGCTCACCGTGTGGGTCGGCGCCGGTGTGTAGACAAAATTGTTATTGGGTATATCAGCCGTCACATTTGTCAGCGTGTAGCCGCCCGGATTGACCGTATATCCGCTCACCGCCGGCGGGGTGATGACCACCGTCGCGCCATCCGGTATGTCAGGTATGGAATACGCGCCCGTCGCCGGATCCACCGGGGCATCGCCCTCAATCGGAGTGCCGCCGCCCGGCGGGGTAATCACATAGTGAACCGTGGCGGGCAGAGTCGCCGCGCCCGAAACAGTTCCGCTCACCGTGTGGGGGGCCGGGGGATTCGTTCCCGTTGCGTATACAAAATCCTGGCCGGGCACATCGGCCGTCACGGCTCCCGGAGCCCTGCTGCCCGGATTGACCGTATATCCGCTCACCGCCGGCGGGGTGATGACAATCGTCGCGCCATCCGGCACGCCGGGGATGCT
>WQUU01000301.1 GCA_009781925.1 Bacillota bacterium
GCCTGTGGTGCCAGAGCCGCTGTCACTTTGCCGGAGAACAGATTGAATATCATTCGAGATGCTTATTACAGTGGACGCATCAAAGACATCCTTCTGGATATAATCCAGATTGTTGTCTATTTGTCTGGCAACCTCCAAGTTGGAAGCACTGACTTTATCCACAATATAATTCTTGGATGTGTAATAGGAATAGAGTCCTAAAATCACGGAAATGATCATGATAACACTGTAAAATAGAATCAATATCTTATATTTAAGGCTCAGATTAAAGTAAAAATTTTTTATGTTCATGTGGCGCAGCCCCCGTCTCAGGCTAAATATATGCTGCCGTAAGCAATGCAATCTATTATACCACAAACCGCATGAGGCGTAAATGTTTATAGCCGGGGCTGTCACAGGGAATATAATGCCGCTTGTTCGACAGGCTTTAAATATCAACCCAGCTTTCCGATTGGGCAGAACGGACAATCGCGTTACAAAGCTGTAGCTCGCGCAACCCATCTTCAAACACCGCAAACTCAGGCGTGGTGCCGCTTGCAGAGCCACCGGCCTGCAAATAATCATAGACTTTGATGAGCATCTGCTTTGTCGTATCCGGATACCCCTCATTGTGTCCGCCGGGGTAACTAATGATGGCGCGTGCTTCCGGGTACACGAGCGACGGATCCTTGAGTAGCCACTCATTGGGCCGGTCGCGGTGCCCAATCCACAGTTCGTTCGGGCGCTCTGAGTCATACCACAGCGAGCATTTGCTTCCATAGATTTCAAATGCCATGCGGTTTTTTCTCCCTGCCGCCACCTGGTTGCCGGTAAAAGAACCGTGGCCGCCGCCATTAAACCGAAGCAAAACCGTCGCGTAGTCTTCGGTTGTGATCGGTACCTCGGCATAGTCTTCGGGCTTTAGCAGTTTGCCAGAGTATGTTTCCACAGGCTTCAGCGACTTTTTTCGGGTTTTGTGGAATGTAGCAAAGTCCGCCAGTACCCGGTTGACACGCTGGCCTGTAATGAACTCGACTGTATCAAACCAGTGGGAACCAATATCCGCGATAACGCGCGAGTCGCCGCCCAGGGACGGCTCTAATCGCCAGCTGTAGTCGGTGTCATAGAACAGCCAATCCTGTTGGTAGGAGCCGTTCACCGCGAAGATTTCTCCCACATCGCCGCGTCGAACCATCTCCCGCGCCTGATGAACCATGGGATAAAAGCGTATGCTCAGGTGTATGGCACCGAGAAGCCCCTTCTCCTTCGCGAGGGCGACTAGTTCCTCGCCCTCGGTCTCGGTAAATACAAAGGGTTTTTCGCAGATTACATGTTTGCATGCGAGTAATGACTCTTTGCTCATTGCGTAATGCAAATAGTTCGGTGTGCAAATGTGTACCACCTCAATCTCAGGATCAGCGAGCAACCCATGATAGTCGCCGTAGGCTTTTAGGATACCAAGCTCAGCCGCCTTCGCGCACGCGATTTCCTCATTGATATCGGCAATTGCGGTGACGTTTACACGCCCGGTGCGCCGCAGCGCCTCTACGTGGGCGGGTCCAATAAATCCGGTACCAATAACACCGACATTTGTAATCACTGTAGTTCCCCCTTTTTTCGTAATGGTTGTCCGCCTTATCACCGAATATAATTTCGGCAGAAGTCGCGGGAGAGTCGGATTGAATCCAGGCGATCTTCAAGTGTGTCCTCAAACGCGCGGTCTTCTACCTCAATGACAGCCGGGCCCTTGTAGCCGATGTCGGTCAATGCCGAGATTGTCCTGCCCCAGTCAATATCGCCGAGCCCCGGGAGCTTTGGGGCTTGATACTCCAGTGGCGCGGCGAAAATGCCGACGTCGTCGTACTTGTCCTGATAGAATTTCGCGTCCTTGATGTGAAAGTGAAACAACTTGTTCCTGAACTCATAGATCGGCTTAATGTAATCCATGCGCTGCCAGACGAGGTGTGACGGGTCGTAGTTGAGCCCGAAGTTCGGGCTGTCAATCTCGGCGAACATCTCGCGCCAGACCTTTGGCGATGCGGCCAGATTCTTGCCGCCGGGCCACTCGTCCCGGAAATACATCGGGCAGTTTTCGATACCAATACAGACATTCTCCGACTCGGCGTACTTGATGATTTCCGGCCAGACTTTTTTAAATTCAGCAAAATTTTCGGTGATTGTCTTCGCGGGGTCTTTGCCAAGAAATGTGTTCATCTGGCCGACGCCGAGCACGTTCGCAGCGTGGATTACCTTTTTGAGATGATCAAGGGCAACCGCGCGCTGCTCAAGGTCACTGTCAAGCGGGTTCGGGTAATAGGCGAGCGCCGAGAGGCTAACGCCTTTCTCCCGAAGTAGAGAATTGATTTTTTCTGCCTGCGCGGCGTTGAGCGCGCCCACATCAATGTGCGTGACGCCCGCATAGCGCCGCTCCGCCTTGCCAACGGGCCAGCACGCAACCTCCACACAGTCAAATTTTTCTTTCGCGGCAAAATCGATAACCTGTTCAAAGTCATAATCGGCCAGTATAGCGCTGACAAAACCAAGCTTCATCATTGCAGCCTTTCCCTAATTAAGCAGCGTTCTCAAATAATTGTAGCTCATTTGTACAGCTTCCAAAGCGGATCGCCCCACGGAATCATCCTGTTCGACAATCAGAAATTCCGCTCCCGCCTCGGAGGCGGCATTAATGATTTCCGGTATGGACTGCATACCAAAACCCAACGGACGATACTCAAAGTGTACGTCCAAACGGCTGCCATTTGGGGATTCACCGGCCCATCCAAGCAACCTAAAAAGGCCGTCAAGCGAACCTTCTAGATAAAAATCCTTCAAATGCACAACAGGGCAGCGCCCCGCATATTTTTTCAGATACTCGACAGGACTTTCGCCCATCACTTTGATCCAGCAGGTGTCAAGCTCGGTTTGCAGCAAATCTGGCGCGACAGTCTCGAAAAGATAATCCAACGCATAGCGTCCATCCGGCATTCTGGCGAACTCATAGCCGTGATTGTGGTATAACAGCTTCACTCCGTTATCGTTACATATCCCACCAAGCTTCGGGAGAGAGGATACTAGAGCAATAAACCCCTCATTACCGGGCCTCATATCTTCTGTCAGATA
>WQUU01000302.1 GCA_009781925.1 Bacillota bacterium
TTCCTCTCCCCTTGTTATTGTTTTTCGATTTAAACCAAGAGTATAGCCTTGGATGGCCGTTCTTACTGTCAATCACATACCCAAGTGCGCCGGGCGCTCCAAGGCGGCCGGCGAGCTCATTTACTGTTTTTTCAAAATATACCGGTTCTTTCTGATTGCCGCTAATTTGGGGTTCACTTACAATAGCATCCGCACGACAAACTACCGTAAATTTTTTGTCTATCCAATCCGTAATCAAAGACACCAATTTAGCGCTGAAGATCATCTTGAAGCCGTTTGTCAAAAACAATTCTTCGTCATTCAGCCCGCTTCTTGCGATGGCCTCCGCGCCGGGCTTGTTTTGCTCAAGGGCGGTTAAAAGAAATTCCTGTACCGTATCAAGAGAACCAAATTCCATCTCCTCATCGCGAGAAAAAACTAAGTTTTTGTCGACTTTTAAAGTTTCTAAGAGGATTTTCCGTTTAAACCCGGAGGCCAAGAATGCACCGAGATCCATCGAAAAGGCATATTCTATCAGAAGTCCCGCCTCGATAAAAGTGATGGAAAACGCAACCGGCTCGGATTTGCTGCTGGCATTGTTCGGGATCAATTCCAGCATTCCGGCTGCGTAGTTTGCCCCATTATATTTCGGGTCATTTCGGATATTTCCCCTGAGTACAATGGATTTAAATGTATTCATCGCCCCGATAATGTTCGTTTTTCCCGAGGCATTTGGCCCGTACACCACAGCGGAACACAGCCCTTTATACTCCTTGTTGCCGGCCTGCATTTTCATCACGCTATAATCTAACCCCTTTTGTTTGGGCGCGGGGACTAATGAAAAGACAAACTCCTCTCTGAAGGATTTGTAATTGGTCACTCTGAACTCCAACAGCATGTTTCCATCTCCATTCTGCAAATATTTTGCAAAATCATATTTACATTTATAATTATAACCGCTATTTGCAAAAAAATCAATCCATTTTGCATTTTTTTTGCAAATAGGCTTTTGAAATCAAAAGAACCGCCGTCCCCGGCGGTTCTTTTGATCTTGAACCCCTACATCTTACCCCTGAAACGCCCCGTACTTGATCTGGGCGTGGGCCGCCGCGAGCCGCGCGATGGGCACCCGGAAGGGGGAGCAGGAGACGTACGCGAGCCCTGTCCGGTGGAAGAACTCCACGCTGGAGGGGTCGCCGCCGTGCTCGCCGCAGACGCCCAGCTTGATGTCCGGGCGCGTGCCGCGGCCCAGTTTGCAGGCCATATCGACGAGCTTGCCGACACCGACCTGGTCGAGCTTCTCGAAGGGGTCATTCTCAAAAATTTGCTTGTCATAGTAGGCGCCCAGGAACTTGCCCGCGTCGTCGCGAGAGAAGCCAAAGGTCATCTGGGTCAGATCGTTGGTGCCAAAGCTAAAGAACTCCGCCTCTTTGGCGATCTCGTCCGCCGTCAGGGCCGCGCGCGGGATTTCAATCATGGTGCCCAGCATATAGTTGAGCGCCATGCCGCTCTCGGCGATGATTTGATCCGCCGTGGCCTTGCACACATTTTTCACATAGGCCAGCTCTTTGCGCTCACTCGTCAGCGGGATCATGATCTCCGGCACGATGTTGAGGCCCGTCTCGCGCCGCACGTTGATGGCGGCCTCGATAATCGCGCGGCACTGCATCTCCGCGATCTCGGGATAGGTCACGCACAGCCTTAAACCCCGGTGGCCCATCATGGGGTTCTGCTCGTGCAGGGAGCGGATGGTGCCGTTGAGCGCCTCGACGGTGAGCCCCATCTCCTCCGCCATTTTGGCGATCTCCTCGGGCTCCTGGGGCAAAAACTCATGGAGCGGCGGATCCAGCAGGCGGATCGTGACGGGCCGGCCGCCCATGGCTTTGAAGATGCCCTCAAAGTCCCCGCGCTGCATGGGCAGGAGCTTATTGAGCGCCGTCTTGCGCTGCTCCACGGTTGTGGCGACGATCATCTCCCGCATGGCGGTGATGCGATCCCCTTCGAAGAACATGTGCTCGGTGCGGGTCAGCCCGATGCCCTCCGCCCCGTTTTGGACAGCGCGCTCGGCGTCATGGGGCGTGTCCGCGTTGGCGCGGACGTGGAGGGTGCGCACCTCATCCGCCCAGCCCATAACTTTGCCGAAGTTGCCGGAAATCGTCGCGTCCACGGTGGGAAGTTTGCCGATATAGACGTTGCCGGTGCTGCCGTCCAGAGACATGAACTCGCCCTCGTTGACGCGATTCTGGCCAATGGTCAGGTACTTGCCCTCTTCGTTGATCCGCAGGGCGCCACAGCCGGCCACACAGCAGGTGCCCATGCCGCGCGCGACGACGGCGGCGTGGCTGGTTCTGCCTCCCGTGGCGGTGAGGATGCCCTGCGCGGCGGCCATGCCCTCAATATCCTCGGGGCTGGTCTCGCTGCGCACCAGAAGCACGGGGCCGTTCTTCGCGGCGGCCTTGGCTTCCTCCGCGGTGAAATAAACCGCGCCGCAGGCCGCGCCGGGGCTGGCGGCCAGGCCGTTGCCCACGGGCACGGCGGCCTTCAGGGCTTGGGGCTCAAACTGCGGGTGCAGCAGGCTGTCCAGCTGCTTGGGGTCGATCTTGAGGAGGGCCTCCTCCTTGGTGCACAGGCCCTCGTCCACCAGATCCACGGCCACTTGCAAGGCCGCCTGGGCCGTGCGCTTGCCGTTGCGCGTCTGAAGCATATAGAGCTTGCCGCGTTCGATGGTGAATTCCATGTCCTGCATGTCCTGATAGTGCTGTTCGAGGCGGGTGGCGATATCCACAAACTCGTCATAGACGGCGGGGTTCGTCTCATGCAGCTGGTCGATGGTCTGGGGCGTGCGGATGCCGGCGACCACATCTTCGCCCTGGGCGTTCATCAAAAATTCGCCGTAGAGCTTCTTTTCGCCGGTGGCGGGGTCGCGGGTAAAGGCCACGCCGGTGCCGGAGTCGTTGCCCATGTTGCCAAAGACCATACTCTGCACGTTCACGGCGGTTCCCCAGGAACCGGGGATGTCGTTCATGCGGCGGTAGCTGATGGCGCGGGGGTTGTTCCAGCTGCGGAACACGGCCTTGATGGCCTCCAGCAGCTGCACCTTCGGGTCAGACGGGAAGTCC
>WQUU01000303.1 GCA_009781925.1 Bacillota bacterium
ATGGGGGATCCGCCTACCTCGACGCGGTAAGCGCCGATGTGCTGGGTAATGCCGCCGGCCTCCCCCTTGGCGATGTGGGTATGGCGGATGTAATCCAAAAGGCTGGTCTTGCCGTGATCCACGTGGCCCATGACCACCACCACGGGGGCGCGGGGCAGGAGTTCCTCCGGCCGATCCACCCGGTCGTCGATGAGCCGCTCCTCCACGGTGATACTGACCTCACGCTCAACCTTGCAGCCCATCTCCATGGCGACCAGGGCCGCCGTGTCATAGTCGATGGTATCGGAGACCGAGGCCATGACGCCGAGGCGCATCAGGCGTTTGACCACCTCCGCGCCCGTCTTCTTCATGCGGGATGCCAGCTCTCCGACGGTGATTTCTGCCGGAATTGACACCTTGAGCTGGGCCTTCTTGGCGACCTCAAACTGGAGGCGCTGCATCTTGTCGCGCTCCTCCTGGCGGCGCTTTGCGCTCTGCTGGGCGGTCATGGGGCGCTGCTTATTCTTGTTGCCGCCGATCTTCTCCTTGCCCCGGCCCATCTTCTGGGCCTTATCCGGCACCAGGTTATCCAGGCGCTCGTCGTATTTGTCCAGATTCACCGCGCCGCTGCGCGTGTCGATGACGCGCTTTTCCGCCACGGCCCGGGGGACATGTGGCTTTTGCGGTTTTTGCGTTTGCTGCGGCTGCTGTTTCGGCTGCTCTTTCTGGGCGGGCGGCGCTGTAGGGGCAGACTTTGTGTGTGTCCCGGCACTCGGCGCGGACGCGGCGGACGGGACGCCGGGGACGGCGGCCCCTGCAGGGGCGGGCACGGTTTTCTCTTCAGACCGTTTTTCCGCCTTTTGCTTCTCCGCTTCGGAGACGATAAATACCTCGCTGAGGTCACCGATCTGGTTGTGCTGGGTCAGATACTCAAAGATGAGATCCAGCTCTGCCGCCTCCAGAACCTGCATGTGGTTTTTGGGCGTGACGGCATAGTCGGTCAGTATCTGGGATATGACCTTAGAGGTGGACTGAAAATCCTTTGCCACCTCGTGGATTCTGTATTTTGCCAAGGTACTCATTTGGGTTCCCTCCTTTTCATGCGCTCTATCTTTTTGGCCAGATCCCGCGCTGCGGTCTCCCGTCTGCGGCGCATGGCTTTGTCGCGCTTTTGTTTGAGCATTTGCGCCAGTTCCTCATGCTTACCGGGCTCCAGCACATTCATCTGCCGGACAATCCCCGCGGCAAAGCCGATGTCGGATACCGCCGCTATGGCGCAGGCCCGCCCCACCGCCGCGGAGAAGGCCGTCTTGTCCCGGGGGAGCGTGACCAACGGAATTCCCGCGCCGGATTTGGCAAAACTCTCCGCCTTTTTCCGGGTGTTCTCCGACGCGTCGGAGGTCAGCAGAATCAGCCGCGCCTTGCCCGCGCGGGCACAGAGGCCGGTATTCTCCTCCCCGGTCTCCAAAAATCCGGCCCGCCTGCAGAGGCCCAAATAGGTCAAAAAGTTATCCATCCACACGCTCCATTTAGGTGTTTCCTGAGATATTTCCTGTCATTTTAGATGGTTCCTGTCACCCTGAGCGCAGCGAAGAATCTTAGACCCTTCGCTATGCTCAGGGTGACAGCTAGAGGGTTTCCATCTGCTGCGATAAAGAGGCTATAATTTCCTCGGGAATTTTTACGTCCAACGCGCGATCCAGGGCCCTGGACTTCAGCGCCTTTTTGAGGCAGTCCGGGCTCGGACAGACGTAGGCGCCGCGGCCCGGGGCCTTCCCCTTAAAATCCAGGGAGATCGCCCCCTCGGGGGAGCGAACCACGCGGATGAGCTCTTTTTTCGGTTTCATCTCCCGGCAGCCGGTACACTGCCGGAGGGGTATTTTCTTTGGCATAAGGTTGATTCCTTCTGTAGGGAACGGATTTATCCGTTCCTCTGTTTCGCATGGCGGAACGGATAAATCCGTTCCCTACGATACGGGGTTTCGTTCCCGGCCGACCCAATTGCGGCGCCCCAGGCCACGGCGCGTATACATGGTTTAACCCACGTCGCTCTCGGGTTTGATGTCGATTTTATACCCGGTCAATTTCGCGGCCAGGCGCGCGTTTTGCCCCTCTTTGCCAATGGCAAGAGAGAGCTGATTGTCCGGCACAATGGCGCGGCAGCTCTTGCCGTCGCTCCCCATCTGGACGCCGACCACCTCCGCCGGGGAGAGGGCCGCCGCGACATACTCCTCCGGGATCTCGCTGAACAGGACGACGTCGATCTTCTCACCGCCCAGTTCGTCTCCGATAGCGCTGACGCGGCCGCCCTTCGGTCCGATGCAGGCGCCCCGGGGATCCACCGCCGGATCGTGGGAGAGCACCGCCATTTTTGTGCGGCTGCCGGCCTCCCGGGCGATGCTGCGGATCTCCACGGTGCCGTCGAAGATTTCAGGCACCTCCAGCTCGAAGAGGCGCTTGACAAGGCCGGGATGCGTCCGGGAGATGAGCACCTGCGGCCCGCGCGTGGACTTGCGCACCTCCACCACATAGACCTTGACGCGGTCGCCTTCCACGAGCCGCTCCCCTTTGATCTGCTCGTTCGGGGAGAGCATCGCCTCCGTAAATTCGGAGTTGGAGCTGATGCGGATGGAGATATTCCCCGTGCGGGGCTCGATCCGGGAGACGACGCCGGTCAAAATCTCGTGCTCTTTGGAGGTGAACTCGTCGTAGACCATGCCGCGCTCGGCTTCGCGGATGCCCTGAATGATCACCTGTTTCGCCGCCTGGGCCGCGATGCGCCCGAAATTTTTTGTCTCCACCGGGACGTGGACAATATCCCCGATCTCCGGGTGTTTTTCGTATTTCAGCGCGGTCTCAGGAGTGAGTTCAACAGCGGGGTTTTCCACTTCCTCCACCACCGCCATCTGGATATAGACGTCGATGCTCTTCTTCTCGGGATCCAGATTCACAATGACATTCTCCGCCGCGTCCGGGTTGTCCTTCTTGAGCGCGGCCAGCAACGCCTGGGAAATCTTCTCGTGCATGTACGCCGCAGGAATCCCTTTCTCCCGCTCGATATCCGTAATGGCGTCAAAAAATTCTGCGTTCACCATATTCCTGCTCCCTCACCTATTCACTATTCGTTATTCCTTATATTCTAAGCCGCACTTGCGCGACTTGCGCCTTTAAAAACGTTTTCTCCGCGCCGTTTATCTCGACTGTCACGTCCCCGTCCGCGTATTCTTTCAGCGCGCCGATATGGCTCTTTGCGCCGAGGAGCGGGGTATAGAGCCGCACTTCCACCTTCTGCCCCAGGAACTTCTCAAAGTCTGAAGGGCGTTTGAGCTCCCGTTCCGCCCCGGCGGAACTGACCTCAAACACGTAGCTCTCCTCGATGGGATCGGCCTCGTCCAGCACCGGGTCAAAGGCGCGGCTGAAGGCCTCGCAGTCGTCGATGGACACGCCGCCGCTTTTGTCCACATACACGCGCAGCACCCACTGCCCGGCCTCTTTGAGGCTTTCCACGTCCCAGAGCTCCAGGCCGCAGCTTTTTGCCACGGGTTCCGCCAGAGTCCAAATCTGTGTTGCGATTTTATTCACGGATGCGCTCCCAAATTAAATTACAAAATTTTTACAAGTGCTTTTTTTGTCAAGAAAAAGAGTGGGGGGAACCCACTCTCACACTGCCACTACCTACCTTAGTACGATGTTATATTAACACTTCTTACTTGAAATTGCAAGAGTTTTTTAAAAGTCGGAGTAAATTTAGATTTGGCAATTGCGTATGAAGAAATCGGAAGGGGTCAAAATTTCCGGACGTTCAATATCAACATCCAAAAAGTCCTTGTCACCGGAGATCAGGACGTTTGTATCAAGATAGTGAAACGCGCCCTTTCGTACTCGGTGTAATCACGGCCAAAGTAGTCCCGGTCAAACCGATTGTCTTCCACTGGACACCGTCTCTCTCCTCCGTCTCTTTTTTCCCTGATAATTCTCAATCAAAAACACATAGCGGTCGAGCGCCTGATCCACCAGATGATCCCAGGAGTGCGGGATTGTCTCCCTGGCCGCCGCGCCCAGCTGTTTCAGGTATCCCGGGCGAGCGAGGGCGTCTTTGATCATTTTCGCGTCCTCCTGCGCATCCTTTCCGCACAGCAGGCCGTTTATTCCGTCTTCGATGACCTCGGCCGAACTGCTCCCCTCGGCGAGGACGCTGGGCAGACCCGTGGCGGCTGCCTCGCGCACAACCATCGGCGCATTGTCGTAGTAAGAGGGAAAGAAAAACACGTCGCTGCAAAAGTACATGGCGTCCAGCTCCCGCTGATTGGAAATGTGGCCGCAAAAAACGGTGCGGTCAGCCAGATTCAGTTCCGCCGCTTTTGCCTTGATCGCGGCCTCGTCTTTTCCCTGCCCGGCGATGACCAGCTTGAAATTCGCTCCCATATCGCGCAGGGCGGCGCAGGTATTTAATAGATGGAGCAAGTTCTTTTTCCAGTCCATCTGCCCCGCAAAGAAAATCACCGGGCCGTCCCCGAGCGCGTATTTTGCCCTGACTTCCTCCACCGCCTGATCGTCCCGCAGCTTTGGGTTAGTGCCGTTTTCCATGACGACGACCTCGCCGGGGTAACCGTACTCTTTCAGCGTCTCGGCCGTCGCGGCGCTCACGGCCCAGACCTCGTCGCACTTTTTATAGAAATCCACAATTACCTTTACGCCGATTTTCGAGGCGACTTTCATATGCGTAAAGCGGTAGAAATCGTCGTAATACTTTGAATGGAAGGTCGCCACCAGCGGCACCCTGTGCCTTCTTGCCGCCTGCAGACCCGCCTGCCCCGCCGAAAAGGGGCTGTGTACGTGCACGATATCGATCGGGCGCTGCCCGATGTCCCGTGTGAAACCGATGTCGACAAAGGGGAGACCGACTTTATATGGCGTCTCGCTGAGCCGAATGCCGGCAAAACGCGCGATCTCAAACGGATGCGCGCTGTCGTCGATCTTGACGATGGGATCCGGCGCGGCGACAAAACACTTGTGGCCCTTTGCGTTCATATGCTCCGCATAGGCCTGTACAACCCTGCCGACACCATCCACCACGGGCATGGCCGTGTCGGTAAACAGCGCGATATTCATGGCGCTCTCCTCTTTTCGGTATTCTCTAAATTCTGGTATCTAATCTCTCCGCATAGGCCCGGCGCAAAGTCTCAAATGTTCCACGCTCAATGGCCTCCCGAATTTTTGCCGTGAGGCTGTTGTAAAAATAGAGATTGTGCAGCACGGCGAGCCGCAGAGCCAGCATCTCCCCGGCCTTGAACAGGTGCCGGAGATAGGCTCGTGTATACCGCGCGCAGACCGGACAGCAGCAGGCGGGGTCGATGGGGCTGCCGTCGCGCTCATAGCGCTCATTTTTGATGTTTAAAACCCCGTCCCAGGTGAAGAGGTGTCCGTGCCGGCCGTTGCGCGCGGGCATAACGCAGTCGAAAAAGTCCACGCCGCGGGCGACAGCCTCCAGAATGTTTCCCGGCGTGCCCACACCCATGAGGTAGCGGGGCCTGTCCAGCGGCATGTGCTCCTCCAGCAGCGCGATGATGTCGTACATCTCCTGCGTCGTCTCTCCCACGGCCAAGCCGCCGATGGCATAGCCCGGCAGATTCAATTCGGCGATCTGCTCCATGTGCCGGATACGCAGCTCCGGGAAAGTCGCGCCTTGGTTGATCCCCCAGAGCATCTGTCCGGGGTTTATTGCGCCGCTCTCCGCATTGTATCTCGTCAGAGCCTCTTTGCAGCGGGCGAGCCATCGCGCGGTGCGGTCGCAGGAGATTTTCACATACGCGTAGGGCGAGGGGATTTTGACGCATTCGTCGAAGGCCATGGCGATGTCCGAGCCGAGGTTACTCTGCACGCGCATGCTCTCCTCCGGCCCCATGAAGATCACGCGCCCGTCCACGTGGGAGTGGAAGCGCACTCCCTCTTCGCTGATTTTGCGCAGCCCGGCCAGGGAGAAAATCTGAAAGCCTCCGCTGTCGGTGAGGATGGGCCCATCCCAGGCCATGAAACGGTGCAGCCCGCCCAATTCGCGGATGACCCCGTCTCCGGGGCGGACGTGGAGGTGATAGGTATTGGAGAGTTCCACCTGGCAGCCGACAGTCCCAAGGTCTGCGGCAGACAGCCCGCCCTTGATGGCCGCCTGGGTGCCCACGTTCATAAAAACGGGCGTCTGGGCGGCGCCATGGGACGTTAAGCATTCTCCGCGCCGGGCGCGGCCCTCTTGGGCAAGGAGACGAAAGATGGGGTCAGGCGTCATACGTCGTCCTCGACTTCATAATACCCCAGCGCCTGCCGCGTAAACGGACAATACGCGATGCACAGGCCGCAAACCGTCTCATCGACCCCGAGCGTAGCCCTCGCGCGGGCGCGGGCGGCGTCGCGGCAGTTGAAGGCGTCGTAAAACGCCTCTCGCTCCAAACTCCTGTGCCACTTGGGCCCCTTGACCGCGTGGCCGGGGCAGACGTCCCGGCAGGCCCTGCAAGCGTCGCCGCAGCGCGACTCCGCGACGGGTACGCCGCAGTCTAACGGCGCGTCCGTGAGCACCGCGACCAGCCGGATGGCCGAGCCGAACTCCCGCGTCACCAATGCGGCGCAGCGCCCGATCCAGCCGAGACCCGAGAGGGTGGCGATCGTCTTGTGCGGCAGGGCGGAGCGCAAGTTCTCATCCTGGGCAACCGCTGTCGAGGGCTTGGGGAGGGCCTTGTATCCGGCGCCGATCAGAAATTGCGCCGCGAAGTTCGCGAGTTCCGGTAGCTTCTGATTGAGCGCCCGCATTTCGCTATAATATCTGGCCGGATCCCCGTCCGCGTTCTCCTGCATAGCCTCTTTTGTATAGGATACCGCGATCGCAACGCCGTAATCAAAATATTGGCGCGCGTCCTTCGGCAGGCAGGTCAGCTCAGCGAAACCCACAAGCGCCGCGCCCCGGGCATAGAGTTCATTTTTTAACTGTTCCGAGACGGTCACGGCAACAGGTCTCCTCTTGACTTGATGTGATATAATATTGTTTGAGTGGCTTGATTGAGGAGGAAATCAAAATGTCAGTTAACATAACAGAAAAAGTTTACATAACATACTACCAGACACCCCTTGGGGAAATGCTCGGTATGGCTGGATACGGCACGATCATAGGGTTGTGGTTCGTCGGTCAGAAATACTTCCCCAAGGACGTGCTTTCCTGTGAAGAGCGCCCCGATGACCCCTTGCTGAAGCAAGTCGGCGTCTGGCTCAACGCCTATTTTCGCGGCGAAAATCCCGCCACGATTGACTTCTCAATGACTCCGTTCGGCTCGGACTTTCAGCAGGCGGTTTGGGCCGCTTTGCGGGAGATTCCCTACGGAGAGACCACGACGTACGGCGCTCTGGCGCGGCGTTTGAGCACGGCGTTGCCGCAAAACGGGCCGTCGGGGACGCCGGCCTCTACATCCGCGCGGGCGGTGGGTGCGGCGGTGGGGCACAACCCCGTCTCGATCCTCATCCCTTGCCACAGAGTCGTCGGCGCGGATGGGGGCCTCACCGGTTACGCCGGAGGGCTGGAGCGCAAGGCCGCTCTGTTACGGCTGGAGGGCGCGCGATAGCGGCCGCACGGCACGGCGCGCCGAGGGCGCCGCGCCTTACGAATCGGTCAGCGTGGAGGTGCAGTGGGGGCAGCGCGTCGCGTCGAGGTCGATCTCTGTCATGCAGTAGGGGCACTTCTTCGTCTTTGGCGCTTCCTCGGCGGCCGGTTTCTCATGGAGAGCCATGAGCCTGTTCATGCCTTTTACAATCAGAAAGACCACAAAAGCCATAATGATGAAGTTGATGACACTTGTGACAAACTTGCCATATGTGAGCGTCACGCCAAGGAAGGTCGCCTGCAAAGCGTCGAAATTCTTGCCCACAAACAAGCCGATGATCGGGGACAAAATATTGTCTACAAAGGAAGTCACAATGGCCGCGAACGCCGCTCCAATGACAATGCCGACAGCCAGATTGAGTACATTGCCTTTCAGCACGAATGTCTTAAACTCGTTCATAAATTTTTTCATATTTTTACTCCCTTCTGATTTTGCACCAGTATATCACATTGGCGCTGAGAAAACAAACGTATTTTTCATAAAGGGTCGGAACCTGTTGAGGATAAAGGGTTCCGGCCCTTTTTGCGGCGCGATTCATCTGTCATCCAATAAACATCGCGTCCCCGAACGAAAAAAATCTGTACCGCTCCTTCACCGCGCGCTTATAGGCGTTCAGCACATTCTCCCTCCCCGCGAAGGCGGAGACCAGCATCAGGAGGCTGCTCTCCGGCAGATGGAAGTTTGTGATCAGCGCGTCCATACATTTGAAGCGGTAACCGGGGTAGATGAAGATGTCCGTCCAGCCGGAGACCGCCGGAAGGCTGCCGTCCTCCCGCGCAAAACTCTCCAGCGTCCGGCAGGAGGTGGTGCCGACGGCGACGATTCTGCCGCCCGCTCGCTTCGTCTCTGTGACGATGTTCGCCGCCTCCTCCGGGACAATACAGAACTCCGCGTGCATCTTGTGGTTTTCGATCTCCTCCTCCTGCACGGGGCGGAAGGTTCCGAGCCCCACATGCAAGGTGAGCCAGGCGAGCTTC
>WQUU01000304.1 GCA_009781925.1 Bacillota bacterium
ACGCCTGATTGAGCATAACGATAAACTCAGAGTTTGCAAGCATTGTCCGCGCTGTGTGGCTCTGGAGCATATCGTCCACATTTTGGGTAATACCCGTACAGAACGCGCCGTATTTACGGACGCGCTTCCACTGATTATGGCGCTCGAGTTGGACACTGCGGGCCGCTGACGTTGGACAGTAGCGGCGGCGAGATTGGACAGCGGAGGCGCTGAGATTGGACATTGACAGGTTTACGGCGTGATGCTACACTCAAACTGCTTTTACTCACAGGGAGGATAGGGCAACGCTGGAGAGCGACCTGAGCGCCCCGCGAGGTTTGGCAAGGAGAGTGGCGCCGCCCGGTGTCGCTCTTTTTTTGCATGTCGCACAACAACCACTCTCCTTGGAAAACGAATGCGATAAACTCAATGCGGGCGAAGCCCGCGTCTGTTAGACCGTCAGGTCTCGGCTTTCAGGCCCTTGATTTTGCGCATGGATTCCTTGCCGTTGATGACGATGTTGTAGGACTCATACACGATGCGGTCACAGACGGCGTCGGCCAGCGTGGATTCGCCGATTTTCTGGTGCCAGCCGCCCACGTCAAACTGGGAGCAGAAGATGGTGGAGCCTTTTTGGTACCGGCTCTCGGCAACTTCCAGCACGTCGCGGGCTTCGGCCTCCTTGAGCGGATACAGCAGCCACTCGTCCAGGATCAGCAGCTTTGTCTGCCTGTACTGCCTGAGAACTTTCCCATATTTTCCCTCGGCACGAGCCATCGCCAGTTCCGTCAGAAGTTCCGGCAACCGGACATAGCGCACAGTGTAGAAGTTATGAGCGGCCTTGTTGCCGAAAGCGCAGGCCAGATAGGTTTTGCCGCTGCCCGTAGCCCCTAACAGGATAATGTTGTGATGCTCGTCCACATATCTGCAAGTGGCAAGCCGGGTGATGAGCGATTTGTCCAGATTGCGATCCTCGCGGTAGTCGATACCCTCGATGGAGGCGCTGGGGAACTCGAAATTTGCTTTGCGCTTCAGGCGATCCCGCAGATTGTTCCGACGAAACGTCCATTCGTCGTCCACTAGCATGGCGAACCGATCCTCGAAACTAAGGTCGGAAGCGGCCCGGTTATCCATTTGCTCCAGGAAGGACTTTGCCATCGTGCCGAGCTTCATCTCCTGAAGCTTTTCAACAGTATTGTTTTGCAGCATCATTTTTTCCCTCCCTTGTAATAGTCGGCTCCACGGGTGAAGCTGAAAGCGGAGGGTTCGGCCGGTGCCGGCGGCTCATGGTCAAGTCTGTCCTGCCCGGATTGGAGTATGGTTTGAATGGCCTTGTAGCTGGGCCGGGGCGTATAGCTCAAAGCCTTGGCACAGGCAAATTCCAGACGCTGAGGCGTATATTTGTCACTTAGCTTTAACAGCGCCATACAGGTCCGGTAGCCCTGCTGTTCCACTTTCAGTCCGTTCAGGATCGCGTCCACCACGGCGGCGGTGTTGGCCCCGATTTTAGCCGCCCAGCTACGAAAACGATCTCCGTCCCATTGGAGATACTGTTGATGTTTCGGCGGCATATGCGCCTCTTGGGTGCTGTACTGCCCGCGGCGGCCGTACAGCCGAATGTGGGAGCAGATACGGGTGCCCTCGAAGAACACCTCTACGGCGGTACGGGTCAGGCGGACATCCACTTGGCGTTTGATGTATTCATACGGTACTGAGTAATACTGCTCATCCACGCCGATGTGGTAATTGAAGGCGACTGTGGCGGCCCTCCATTCGGAGAGTTCAAACGGGTTTAGGGGTAAAGGCAGCAGCGATACCCGTTCGTCCGCGAACCATGTGGCCCGGCTTCCGTCCTTTTTCTGAAAAGGCTTGTGGTTAAAGGCATACAGGCGTTCTTTGACAGCCTCGTTGAGTTCTCCAAGCGTGAAGAATTTCTGGTTGCGGATGGCCGCCAGTATGAAAGTGGACAACTTGCCGACGGTCCCCTCAACGGTAGCCTTATCCTTTGGCGTATTTACGCGGGCTGGGAGAATCGCCGTCCCGTAATACTCCGCCAGTTCATGGTAGCTCTTGTTCAGCACGATTTCGTCTCTGGTGTGCTTGATGACGCCTGTTTTCAGGTTGTCCGGCACTACGATCCGCGTTACGCCGCCGAAGTAGCTGTAGGCATTCACATGGGCGGCCAGCCACGCGTCCTGATTTCGCGAGAGAAAGGCTTCGGCGTAGGCATAGCCGCTGTACGTCAGCGCCGCCACAAACAGATACACTGGCAGGGCTTCTCCGGTATCGCTGTCCACAAGATACGCCGTTTGTCCAGCCCAGTCGACTTCCATCGTCTCTCCCGGATTTCGATTGAGATGCATCGTGGCTTTGCCGGCGGCAAGGTATTCCCGATAGTGCTTTTTGAACTGGGTAAGCTGATATGGGATTTTCCCGCTGCCTCTGCACTGATCGCAATACTCAAACCAGAGCAGTTGCTGTGTCACGCCGGGTTTTGCCATCTCTCTGTGGACGTGATCGTAGTCCGGCATCAGGTAATTGGGAGTATCACTCCCGTTGGGGAACAGCTTCGCCGTCAGTTCGCGGTCACTGAGTGCCTCCGCGGACTGCCAGTCCAGCCCCTGCGCCGCCGCCCGCTGCAACGCGGTGACGACGGTTTGCCGCGATAGCATCATGCTTTCCGCTATCTGGCTGTGGTTGATCCCGAGGCTTTTCAGCCGCAGAATCTCTCTGTAGTTGGTCATTTCCGATGACCTCCTTGAAATTAGTCACACCTTTCAGCGTGCCAATTCCAAGTTTACAGAGCTTTTGCCCGGTGTCCAATCCCGCCGCCGCGGGTGTCCATTTTGAGCGTCGCCGCTGTCCAATCTCTGCGACCCCACTGTCTAATCTACTGCGCCGTATTCACAAAAGCTGATACCGCTTATATTTTCAATTACAAACCGACATGAGGTTAAATGTCGGCAAAATTCAAAGCAACCAGAAAGGATCACGTTATGAAAGAGACAAAAGCCAAAAAATTGTACCGCACGGTTATTGCAGATCCAC
>WQUU01000305.1 GCA_009781925.1 Bacillota bacterium
GGCTTCCTTATCATGATCTGTATAGGGATTTACGCCGTGCTGGTCGCTCAAATCGCGACGGCAAGCAACATCCATCTCGCGGTGTGGACGCTGGCGGGATATACCGCGCTTTTGTGTTTTATCCTGATAAAAACGGGCGGTATGGCCAAAAGCATCTTCTCAGCCCATTAGCGATGAAAACTCAGCAATATCAACATTTTCACTATTATCAGCATAGCACAAAACCCGCGAAATTTCAAACAAAACTGGAGGGATGGATTGAGCCAAAAGTATGGACTGTTCTATACTGACCCGCCGTGGGCGTATCATGTGTGGAGCAAAAAAGGCGCCGGCCGGTGCGCCGAGAACCATTACCCGACGATGAGCCTGAATGAGATATGCGCGCTGCCCGTGGCTGATCTGGCCGATAAGGACTGCGCGCTTTTTCTTTGGGCGACGTTCCCGAACCTGCCCGAAGCCTTTGAGGTGATCAAGACGTGGGGGTTCACGTATAAGACGGTGGCGTTTGTCTGGTGCAAGCGGAACCGCAAAAGCCCCGGCTTCTTCACGGGCATGGGCTATTACACCCGCGCGAACGCGGAAATCTGCCTGTTGGCGACAAAGGGCAGCCCGAAGCGGGTATCCAAAGGCGTCCGGCAGATCATCGACACGCCGATAGAACGCCACTCGCAGAAACCGGGCGTAACCCGCGACCGGATCGTGGAACTGTTCGGCGACGTTCCGCGGATCGAGCTGTTCGCCCGCGAGCGCGTCCCCGGCTGGGACGCATGGGGCAACGAAGTTGACCCCGACATCATATTACAAGGAGGCAAATTTTATGGCAAAGACGAATTTACAGCTTCTCAATGAGAAGCTGCGCCGCGGTTATGAGGATTTCAAGGCGCGGACGCTCCAGCTTATGGACGAGGATATTTTCGAGTACGCCGGCCACATCTCGGCGGTCGAGGATGTCCTTTTCTTCATGGAGACGCACGATTGGCTTGACGAGGACGAAGCGGAGTTTCTGCTCAACCTCGACGACCCGCTGGAAGCGATGGCGAGCGCCTGGGAGGATTACCAGCTTGAGTTGAATTTCAGAACCGCGATGGACAGTCTGCTGGGTCCGGCCGACAGTGACCCCGAGCCGGACGACGACGATTGGAGGTCGGTTTTTGAAGAATAGCTTCCGCGTCGTTTCGCTTTTCGACGGCATCTCCTGTGGACGTGTCGCGCTTGACCGCGCGGGGATCGCCGTCTGTGAATATCAGGCGTATGAAATCGACAAATACGCGATAGCAATCAGCCGGTACAATTACCCGGATATTGTCCAGAACGGCGACGTGCTGACTGACGATTTCAGCCGCTTCGCAGGGTATGACCTCGTGATGGGCGGCTCTCCCTGCACCTTCTGGAGTATCGCCAAAGCCAACCGTGAGATCGACAAAGACGGCTGCGGCTGGCGGCTGTTTATGCGGTTTGTGGAGGCTGTCCGGCAAATAAAGCCTCGTTTCTTCCTATATGAAAACGTGGCGTCCATGCCGCAAAATATCAAGGAATATATCTCGGAGGAACTCGGCGTCCAGCCGATCCTCATCAACTCCGCGCTTGTTTCGGCGCAGCACAGAAAAAGACTGTATTGGACGAATATCCCCGGCGTCGAGCCGCCCGCCGACAGGGGTATCCTGCTTCGAGACATCATTGATTCGGGCATGGCCTGCCGGGACAAGTCCTACTGTATCGACGCCAACTATTTCAAGGGCGGGAGTAAAAAGCGGCTGGATAACCAGAGCGGCAAACGGCAGATGGTCTATGAACAGGTCGCCGCCGCCGAAAAAGCTAACGCGATCCTGTCCTCCATGCACCGAGAGAACACCCTGTCCATGCTGAAACGCGGCAAGACAGGGCTTTTTTCATGCCAGCAGGTCGATGATTTCGGCGCCGCGCTCCGAACACGCGAGGACGAAGCCGGACGGTTCAAACGGCTGGAAGTCCGGGGTGACGGGAAACTCAACTCCCTGACGACCACGCAGACCGATTCCGTCGTATGCTCCCCCGTCCGCGTCGGGGAGTTCGCCAGCGGCGGCCAGGGCAACCGCGTGTACAGCGTCCACGGCAAGACCGTGGCGCTGATGGCCCAGGGCGGCGGGCGCGGCGGCAAGGTCGGACTGTACAAGATCGACCTGCCGGACGGCGACTATACGATCAGGAAGCTGACTCCCGTTGAGGCCGAGCGCTGCCAGACCCTGCCCGACAACTACACCGCGCTCGGCGCGGACGCTGACGGCAATACCGTGAAGATCAGCAACACGCAGCGGTATAAATGCGTCGGCAATGGCTGGACGGTGGACGCCATCGCCCATATTTTGCGCCATATCGAAACCGGAGGTGGACTGTAAATGCCCTATGTGCCTGTCCCGAAGGACATGACAAAGGTCAAGACGAAGGTCGTCTTAAATCTCACAAAGCGCCAGCTCATCTGCTTCGGCGCGGCCGCCGCCATTGGCGTCCCGACGTATTTCCTCACCCGCGGGATCGTCGGGAACTCAGTCGCCGTGCTGTTTATGATTGGGATGATGCTGCCCGCGTTTTTCATGGCGATGTACGAAAAAGACGGAATGCCCGCGGAGCGGATTCTGCTCAATATCCTGCGCTGCCGGTTGTTCGCGCCGGGAAAGCGCCCGTACAAAATCGAAAATTTCTACGAATATCTTGAAAATCAAAAGGAGGGTCAGTTTGTCCGCAAAGACACCAACACAAAACCGGCCGCAAAGCCGGCCGCCGGCAAAGCCCCAGCCAAAAAAGCCGGCGTCCCCAAATGCTAAGAACCCGAGGCGGACGTCAGGCGTGAGCAAGCGTCCGCAGGCGCTTCCCGTCAAGAAGCAGGGCAATCTCAAAGGATCCGTGTTTCAAAAGCTGTTCGGGCAGCGCACGGCGCCGCAGACCGCCCAGCAGTCCATCCCGTACAGGGAGATGTATCGGGACGGCGTGTGCCGCGTGACCGATAAGCTGTATAACAAGACCATCACGTTCGGCGACATCAA
>WQUU01000306.1 GCA_009781925.1 Bacillota bacterium
GATCACCGGCAATGTCATATTCCAAAGTCATGAGGACGATCTGGCGGATACGCTGCTGCCTCGCTGCATCAGCGCCGGTGCGGACACCAATAGAATTTCGTCGATAGAAACGGAAAATCTGAACATCGACGAGGATTGCGGTATCATAGAGCAGCACATAAAGGAGACAGGCGCGCGTTTGCTCGTGTTCGATCCCCTCCAGAGTTTTATGGGCCGCAACGCTGATATGTGCAGGATTACCGATGTTCGCAGGCTCTTGTCGAACTTAGGCGCTGTTGCCGCGCGAAACAATTGTGCCGTTCTGATTATCGCCCATCAAAACAAGGCCCAGGGTATGAAAGACTTATACCGCGTTTTCGGTTCCGTGGACATTACCGCCACGGCCAGAAGTGTCTTGCGTATCAGCGTGTCGGAAAACGACCCGGACATAAAAATCATATCGCATATTAAGAGCAGCGTATCAAGGCCCTGCGCACCTATTTATTTCCGCTTCGCGGATGACGGCTCTATCCTGTATTTAGACGAATACGACGAATACGACGAAGACTTTGACACGGAAGAAATCCCTGACGATTCCAGTAAAAGGGCAAGAGCGACGGAGATCATATACACGATGCTGACCGCTTCCCCGCGCGAGGGTACAGCGGTATACAAAGCCTGCGAAGAGGCCGGTATTAGCCACCGCACAGTTGAGCGGGTGAAGAAAGAACTGAATGTTGGCTCCGAGCGCGACGAGACCAACAGGCGGATGTGGGTCTTGCAATAGGCGCTTCGCCGCGTCTACCTCGCCACACCCACACTCCCGTGGATGGCGATGTAGAAATCAGAGTGAAAATTGACCAATAACCCGCATAGACGCTGGATTTATTGACGTTCAATCTACTTCGCCATGATTCTGCTTTTGGCGATAAGTTTACCTATTTCGCACATTTGCTCTCTCCCTCGCTTTGCCGTATAATGTAGTCAGGAAGTGAGGTGCAGCCGCATGAAAAAGACGAAAGTAACCCTGACCGACGAGCAGAGAAAAGTCATCGTCGTGGCCCTGAACGAGCTCCGCAACCGGCTACTCCACGAGGGCAGGTATACGGACGCCGTGGACGAGACATTTTTACAGATTGTGAAATCTACATAGTTCCTTAATTGCCGATTGTACATAGCCGTCCAGCTCTCACGAGTTGGGCGGCTAAATCTATTTTAGGGGGAGTTTACGCTATGCAACCTATGAATTACAGCCAAAGGGGGGATCAGCCTTGGTCGATGAAGCCTGCCGCGTTTACGCCGTAGTGAACCAAAAAGGCGGCGTCGGCAAAAGTGTCTCCAGCACCAATCTGGGCATTGGCCTCGCCCGCCACGGCAAAAAAGTCCTGATCGTTGATCTGGACAGTCAGGCCAGCCAAACGGTGTCGCTGGGCTGGACACAGCCGGACGAGCTGCCCGTCACCATCGCTACGCAGCTTGGCAAGGTGGTGGAGAACAAACCGTTCGACCCGCAGGCCGGAATCCTGCGTCACGCCGAGGGCGTCGATCTCATGCCCTCCAGCATTGAACTGTCCGGCCTGGAAATGCGGATGGTCAACGCCATGAGCCGCGAGTTTGTCCTGCGCTCTTACTTGTCGGAAGTCAAGTCAGGCTACGACGTGGTGGTGCTGGACTGCCCGCCGACGCTGGGCATGATGACCATCAACGCGCTTGCCGCCGCCGACCGCGTGATCGTCCCCGTACAGCCGGAGTATCTGTCCGTTATCGGCATGACGCAATTGTTCGATACCGTTGCGCTGGTGAAGAAGCAGATCAACCCCGGTCTGCAAGTGGAGGGCGTTCTGATCACCCTTGCCAATATGCGGACGACGCTGGCGCGGAACACGCTGGAGATCATCCATCAGGCTTACGGCGGCAGTGTCCGTATCTTCCCGCAGACCATCCCCTATTCGACAAAAGTCAAAGAGGCCAGCGCGTCGGGCAAGAGCATTTTTGCCTACGAGCCGAACGGCAAAGCGGCCTACGCCTACGAACAACTGGTGAAGGAGGTTGAGCGCGATGGCAGACAGATCGGGACAAACATTCGCAATGCCAAGGCAGTCGAGCCTTGTCGCTGACCTGTTCACCACGCAGGAGCAGCGGGACGACGCGAAGCGGGAAAAGGTTTTAGACATTCCGATTGACCAGATCGACGATTTTCCCGACCACCCGTTTCAGGTGAAGAACGACGAAGCTATGCAGAACATGGTAGAGAGCGTCAAAGCTGTTGGGATTCAGACCCCGGCGATTGCCCGTCAGAAAGAGGACGGGCGCTATGAGCTAATCAGCGGGCACAGGCGCAAACTGGCGGCAACGCTGGCGGGGCTGGAAACCATGCCTGTGATTGTTCGGGAACTTAGCAGAGATGAAGCCATTATTGCTATGTGCGACGCGAATTTGCAACGTGAAACCATTTTGCCGAGCGAAAAGGCTTTGTCATACAAGATGAAGATGGATGCCATGAGGCGGCAAGCCGGTAGACCGAGCCAAGAAAATGGTTCGCCAGTGGAGAACAATTACAGAGGCGTGAAAACCGCCACTCTAATTGGTGAGCAAACCGGGGACAGCAAAGACCAGGTATACCGTTTTATCCGCCTCACAGAGCTGATTCCACAAATCATGCAAATGGTGGATGACGGCAAAATCGCCATGCGGCCCGCAGTGGAGCTGTCCTATCTGCCGATTGAACAACAGCAGGCCCTTTTAGAGGAAATCGTTGCCGAGGAAAGCACCCCTTCCCACGTTCAGGCTATGAAAATGCGTAAGTTTTCGGAGGAAGGGCGGCTGGACGGAAACGTCATTCATTCTGTCTTGCAGGAAGAAAAGCCTAACCAGATCGAGCAGTTCAAAATCCCGCGTGAAAAACTCAGCAAGTATTTCGCGCCCGACACTCCGGCCCAGAGAATGGAAGAAATCATCATCAAGGCGCTGGAACTCTGGCGGCAGCGGGAACGGAACCGGGATGCCCGGTAATCAGGCGAAACTGCCTCGTACA
>WQUU01000307.1 GCA_009781925.1 Bacillota bacterium
CCCATGGCCTCCAGCACCGCGGCCTCGTCGATTTTTTGCGCGCCGGAGCACTGATCCAACAGCGACAGGGCGTCACGCATGGAACCCTCCCCCAGGCGGGCCAGGAGCGCGGCGGCTTTTTCGCTGAGATTTAAGTTTTCCGCCGCCGCGACCTCGCTCAGCCGCGCGGCGATGACTCCGCTCCCGATCCGGCGAAAACTGTAGCGCTGGCAGCGGGAGAGGATGGTGGCCGGAACCTTGTGCAGCTCCGTGGTGGCCAGAATGAAAATGAGATGCTCCGGCGGCTCCTCCAAAATTTTAAGGAGGGCGTTGAAGGCCGGGGTGCTGAGCATGTGGGCCTCGTCGATGATATAGACCCGCTTTTTCACGGAGACGGGGGAAAAGATAGCCTCCTCCCGGAGAGCGCGGACGTTGTCCACCCCGTTGTTCGAAGCGGCGTCCAGCTCCACCACGTCCATGATCTCCCCGCTCTCGATCCCGAGGCAGGCGGAGCAATGGTTGCAGGGGTTTCCGTTGACGGGGTGTTCGCAGTTGACCGCCTTCGCCAGGAGTTTGGCGCAGGTGGTCTTGCCCGTGCCCCGGGTGCCGATGAAGAGGTAGGCGTGGGAGACGCGCCCGGTCTCGATCTGGCTTTTGAGCGTCTCCGTGATGTGGCTCTGGCCCACGACCTCGTCAAAGGTGCGCGGCCGCCACTTGCGATAGAGCGCCTGATACAAACGTACTCGCCTCCTTTGAAGGCGAGTACGAATGAAGAATGAAGAATGAAGAATGAAGAATTTCGGGTTCGCCGGACACCATCATTCTCAATTCTCAATTCTTAATTCTTAATTCGCAAGCGCCCCGCGCTTGCGTTATGCGGCTCTGGACAAGACTGCACACCCGCCTTTGAATATGCGATATGCCCGTTACCCCGGCAGTTAGCTCAGACCCGGCGCCCTCGCGGCACACGGGGAGACCCGCTTAATGCTGCTCGGTTCCCCGCCTGACATGGTTCACGGGGCCCCGTTGCGCGAGACCGGATCCTCATCGCCACTTGCCTGGGTCAGACGACACATCGCATATCCGGGGGCGGGAATTCATCCCTGCTGTAGCGGTTTGCAGGTCACAGGGCACCGCTGGCTCCCCGACTAGTGCAGCCTTGTCCAAGGCCGCGATTGTATTGTACACGATTTAAAGCGGATTATCAAGGGGAAAGATTTATTCCCCGTGGCAGCCGGCGCAGTCCAGGGAACAGCCCACGATGGGCGCGGGGTCGATGCCCTGACGTCTGCAGTAATCCGCGATGGCGGTCTTGATGCCCTCCTCGGCCAGGACGGAGCAGTGCAGCTTCTGGGGGGGCAGGCCGTCCAGCGCCTCGGCCACGGCTTTGTTTGTGAGGGCCAGGGCCTCCTCAATGGTTTTTCCCTTGACCAGTTCCGTGGCCATGGAGCTGGTGGCAACCGCCGCGCCGCAGCCGAAGGTCTTGAACTTGATATCCGTGATGACGCCGTCTTCGATCTTCATAAAAATTTTCATGATGTCACCGCACTTGGGGTTGCCCACCTGGCCGACGGCGTTGGCGTCCGGCAGCTCCCCCACGTTGCGGGGGTTGGAAAAATGATCCATGACTTTTTCGGAATACATTATTTGTTTTCTCCTACCTCTAAAATTCCCCTCCTTTGGAGGGGGGCGGCGGCGTTTCAGCCGCCGGGGGTGGTTATTCTTCCCACAGCGGGGACATCGAGCGCAGGCGTTTGATAATCGGGGGCAGCTGCTCCAGGATGTAGTCCACGTCCTCCATGGTGTTCATCTCGTTGAGTGTCAGGCGCACGGAGCCGTGGGCGACCTCGTGCGGGAGGCCGATGGCCATGAGCACGTGGGAGGGGTCGAGGGAGCCGGAGGAACAGGCGGAGCCGGAAGAGGCGCAGATGCCCACCGCGTCCAGGCTCAGGATGATGCTCTCCCCTTCGATGCACGCAAAGACGAAGCTGGCCGTGCCCGGCAGCCGGTTCACGGGGTCTCCGGTGAGACGGGAGCGGGGAACTTGCAGGAGGTTTTCAATGAGTTTGTCCCGCATGGCGCTGACCTTTTTCATGTTTTCGCCCATGTTCGCGACGGCCTCGTCCAGCGCGGCGGCCAGGCCGCAGATGCCCGCCACGTTCTCGGTTCCCGAGCGCTTGCCGCGCTCGTGGCCCCCGCCGTCCAGCAGCGGCGGCAGGTTGACGCCTTTTTTGATAAACATCGCGCCCACGCCCTTGGGGCCGCAGAACTTGTGGGCGCTGAGGCTGAGCATGTCCACGCCCAGCTCCTTCACGTCCACGGGGATGTGGCCCACGGCCTGCACCGCGTCCGTGTGGAAGAGGACGCCCCGCTCATGGGCAATCTCGGCCAGGGCTCTGATCGGCTCGATGGTGCCGATCTCGTTGTTCGCCAGCATGACGCTGCAGAGGATCGTGTCGTCCCGGAGGGCGGCGCGCAGATCCTCGGGATTCACCCAGCCGAACTGATCCACGGGCAGGAGCGTGATTTCCGCGCCGTATTTCTTTTTGAGGTGCTCACAGCTGTGCAAGTCGGCGTGGTGCTCAACGGCGGAAATGATGATGTGTTTGCCGGTCTTCGCCTTCAGTTCGAGGGCTCCGCGCAGGGCCCAGTTGTCCCCCTCCGTGCCGCCGCCGGTGAAATAGATTTCGGACGGCTCGGCGTTTAAATCTCGCGCGACGGTCTCCCGGGCGGTTTCGAGGGCCTTTTTGGCTGTCCGGCCAAGGCTGTAGATGCCCGAGGGGTTGCCGTACTCGGTGGTCAGATATGGCAACATCGCGTCCAAGGCGGTCTTTGACATGGGCGTCGTGCCCGCGTTGTCCGCGTATACAAATCGCTTCATGTGCTCGCGCTCCTTTTGGATATAGGGTATTCGGGCGGCCGGGGGCGGCCGCCCCCACAGAGCTTTTTGACGTGTATATTATAACACAGCTTACTTTTTCATACAACAGATATTTTCGCGCGCATATGTTTCAATTATGATTCAATTCGCATGTAGTATGGTTAAATTGTTTCTCTTTTAATCTTTTTCTCCAGTGAGGAGGTAAGTCGCCATGCGACATACGAAGAAATTTTTCTGCGCGGTCTCTGCGGTTTTCTGCGCAGTCGCGCTTGCCGTTTTGCTGACTGCCTGCTACGGCCAAGGCGGGCGCGCCGCTTCCGAGCGCGAGGTCAGTTCTGTGTCCACTGACACCGATGCCGTCTCCCATCCCACCTCAGCCCAAACCGTCCCCGACGCCGTTTCTCACCCCAGCTCGGCCGAGCCCACTGGTAATGGGCAGACAATCCCTGCTGTCGACCCCGCGACGCAGATCATCAAAAACTTCATCATGCAATGCGACTATTATATCGATCAGGGCAAGATGCGCGTCACCCGCGATTATGGGGAGACCTGGATCGACGTGGACATTTCGGCAGCCGCGCTGCAGGAGACCTTGGATTTTTACGGAACCAGCGCCTCCATTCCGGATAGCAGCTACTATATCTCGGCGGATCCGGGCGGAACCATCGCCATACTCTATAGGGAAATACCGAGGCTGTTGCTCTCCAAAGACGGCGGGGCGTTGTGGCAGACTGTGACGTTTGACGCGGCGGACGAGGTCGGAACTCATTTCCCATTCATCAGCCGGGTCATCGGGTTCAGCAGCGAGACGGAGGGCTGGGCGGCGTTCGGCAGCGCCTGGTCAATGGGACACGGCGAGGCAAAGATTGCCTATTATACGCATGACGGGGGCTTCACTTGGGAGAAAAAAGACCTGCCGCTCGATAATTCAAGCAACACGCTGACGGGGATGGCCTTTATTGACAGCAAAAACGGCGTACTGTCTCTCAATGACACGTCCTTTGGCGCCGCCGTTCCAATTCTGCTTTACACCACCGACGGCGGCGATACTTGGACAGAGACCAGCCTGCCGGGGGATCAAATACAGTCGGACGCGTATGTGGCTTCAAAGATCGATACCCTGACTTTTGCGGACGGGGTATATACGCTGATCTGCGGCCAGGGGTCGGACAGCAACAAAAAGGCGGAATTCCAGAGCGCAAGCCTGGCGGGGCCGTGGGAGTTTGTAGCATGCTATACGGCGGTTGTGCACACTGTGGGCTAAAAATCACTTGGATCCGGCTGTGCTTAGTGGCATGAGCGAGCACGTTGCGGCGTGCCGCGGCGCGGATGGCGCTCTATACCCGCAACGAGGCGGAAAAAGAGGGCTGCGACCGCTGCGCCATCCGCGCGCTGCAACCACTATTGCGCCTGCCTGAACCGCCAGGCCACCGGCAGCATCGACCGAATATCCCCCATGCTCTGCGCCCACGAGCGCATCGTATTGCCAATTGCCGACCGCCTGGCCGAGCGGCTGTACAAGCAAGGCAGCGCGATTTTTATTCAGAAGCAGTACAATGACTTTTATCCGCTGGCGTCCCTGGCGGAGGATCGAATGGGGTAGGGTCAAGGGCGACCACCCCGGCCCTCCCCAGAGGGGGGAATAAAGATTTCCGAATCCTGTTTTATTTTTATGTTCATTCGATCATAAATAAATCATTCGGCTCGCATTCCAGCGCCCTGCATAATTTTTCTATGGTTTCAAGGTATATCGCGGAAGAGGCATTGTCGCACAGCCGGTTGATCGTTTCATAGTTGCTGTCCAATGCCTTTACAAGCCAGTATCTTGTTTTCTTTTTTTCATTTAAGATACGTTGAATGTTAAGATTAATCAGGACAATCACCCCTGAGTAATCTTATTACAATTTAAGATACAAAATAATTGAGGATAATCTATAGTAAAGATATATCTTGACTATTTTGCGAAACCGCTGTACAATTTTGAAAAAGATACTTTTCAAAAAATAACAGGCAAACGGAGGAGCATTGCTATGGATTACCGTGAAATGTATTTTAATCTGTTCCGTGTACAAGCTGACGTGATTGAGGAATTGAAGAGCGTAATTAAAAAGCAGGAAGACATTGTAACGACACTAATTCTCGCGCACCTCGCCGCGGAAGAGATGGTGATCGGGGCGAAGGAGGAGGGCGAGGGTCTTTGACCTTTCCCACAAAATAGTCCCGACGCGCATGCGTCGGGACTATTTTGATTGCAGTCATTTTTTATGAATCGCTTATATCGTTTTCTGACGACGGGTTTTCTTGGCTGAGCTGGCTGTTTATATCAGCTACCACCTTTAACTCATCGATGGAACGCGAATCAGATGCCATTACGCCGGAATTGATACTCGAAAGGATCAATTCCGGAGACACGGTTCCGCCATGGTTGGGAGCTTCCTGCAACAATAACGAATCCTGAGACATGTGCAGATCGTCAAGAAAAATCCCGCGCAGCAACGCGGTGATTTCTTTATTCTCATCCTCGTCGAAAAGATATTTACCGATGATCTTCGGCAGTGCAAGCAGGGAGATAACCACTCCACCGATTGCGGTGATACACCCCGGAAGGAACTCCCAAGGGGAGAGCTTATCCGTGTTGAGGGCCCTCACAAGTAGAACGAGAAACACAAAGGCACCGATTAAGCTTATAACAAAAAGAGACATCGTGATGACGAAAAACCAGACTTTTAGGTGCTCTTTCCGCTTTAGCCGCTCGGGATAGAACGCCGCGAACTCAGCCGTTAGAGTGGTCTTCGCGCTATCCCGCTTATCCTGATGTTCAAGCCTTGCCACCCACGCGGAATAATAGTCATGGGGCACGTCAACGTCAAGCTTTTTGACCACAGCTATACCCCATATAAGTACCCGGTCTCAAGGAGCCGAGCGGCGGCTTTTTGTTCCGGTACAACAAACACTCTGCTGATCGGAGGGATATATTCCTTAGAACCCAAACGGATACCTGCCTCATAGAGTTTTTTGACGGCAATCCGCATAGCATCTAGGGGCATCATCAGGCAACGGGCAAAATATTCCGCGGCGGCCTCGCGCTCGTTTTGCTCCGAGTCTGATCCGTTGGCCGCGTCCAGACTCCCGTCATCGCTGTTCTCCAAAACGACGTGGCCGATTTCATGCGCGACAATAAAACGGGCGCTTTCAATATCAGCCGCCGCGATATTAATGGTGATCGTTCGGCTATTTTGTACGGGATCGACTCGGATCGTGCCTGTAATGGTCGGGTCGGCCATCGGTTCATATAAAATCTTAAAACCCAATTTTTCCGCCAACATAATCGAGTCAAGCGGAATTGTCAGCTTATTCTCCCTGCGAATACTGTCCGCCATTTCGGCGATTTGGGCTTTTCTGTCTTCCGTAAGCTTAAACGCCACAGAATTTCCTCCTTCTATGCCACCGCGCCTCCTGCGAAAAAACACATACATTCACCTCAAAAAAACAGAACAGTGCTATATGATATGTGTTTTAAAGCGCCCAAAGCCCGAAACAAATCACAAACTTTCTGACGCCACGCAGTAAATTTTTGTTTAATTTAGTACTTGACAACAACATAAAACAATTTAGCTCATCATAACACGTCGGGAACGGGTTGTCAACAGACTTGGCAAGGTTTCATGCGTTTTTAGGACATAAGCACCTCCAGCAAAAACGCCGGAGGTGCCATGATTCATAATGAGTCTTTGTTTTCCGGGAACTTGCCCCTTAATACATCCCGCCCATGTCCGGCGCGGGAGCCGCCGGAGCCGGCGGCGTCGGGATATCCGACACCAGACTCTCCGTGGTGAGGATCATGCTGGCGATGGAGGCGGCGTTCTCCAGGGCGCTGCGGCAGACCTTTGTCGGATCGATGATACCGACTTTGATCATGTCGCAGTACTGCTCCGCCGTGACATCAAAGCCGTAATTGGTTTTCTTGGAGGTCTTGATGTTATTGAGAATGACCGCGCCCTCCAAGCCCGCGTTTTCGGCGATCTGCGCCGTGGGGGAGTCCAGAGCCTTCGCCACGATGATGGCGCCGGTCTTCTCGTCTCCCGCAAGGGTCTCGGCCAGGGCGGCCGCCGCCTCGCCCGCGAGGATATAGGCCGTGCCGCCGCCGGCGACAATGCCCTCTTCCACCGCCGCGCGGGTGGCGTTGAGCGCGTCCTCAATGCGCAGCTTTTTCTCCTTCATTTCGATCTCCGTCGCCGCGCCGACCTTGATGACGGCCACGCCGCCGGAGAGCTTTGCCAGGCGCTCTTGGAGCTTCTCCTTGTCATAGTCGGAGGTGGTGATCTCGATCTGATTGTTGATCTGGCGGATGCGATCCTGGATGTCTTTCTGGTCGCCGGCGCCGTCCACGATGATGGTGTTTTCCTTGGAGACTTTCACCTGCCGGGCGCGGCCCAGGACGGTGGCGTCGGCCTCTTTGAGTTCCATGCCGAGATCGGAGGAGACCACCTGGCCGCCGGTGAGCACGGCGATATCCTGGAGCATCTCCTTGCGGCGGTCGCCGAAACCGGGGGCCTTGACGCACACGCAGGTAAAGGTGCCGCGCAGTTTGTTGAGGATGATGGTGGCCAGGGCCTCGCCCTCCACGTCCTCGGCGATGATGACAAGCTTGCGCCCGGTCTGGACGACCTGCTCCAAGAGCGGTAAAATATCCTGAATGTTGGAGATTTTCTTATCGGTGATGAGGATGAAAGCGTCGTCGATGACGGCCTCCATCTTCTCGCTGTCGGTGATCATATAGGGGGTCACATAGCCCCGGTCGAACTGCATGCCCTCGACGACCTCGGAGAAGGTCTCGGCGGTCTTAGACTCCTCCACGGTGATGACGCCGTTTTGACTGACTTTCTCCATGGCCTCGGCGATGAGCGCGCCGATGGTCTCGTCCCCGGAGGAGACGGTGCCCACGCGGGCGATATCCTTTGTGCCGGAGACGGGTTTGCTGTGCTCCCGGATGTCCGCGACGGCTGCTTCGGCCGCCTTGGCGATGCCGCGCTTCATGATCATGGGATTCGCCCCGGCGGCCACATTTTTGAGGCCCTCCCGCACCATGACCTGCGCCAAAAGGGTGGCGGTGGTGGTGCCGTCGCCGGCCACGTCGTTGGTCTTGGTGCTGACCTCTTTGATGAGCTGCGCGCCCATGTTCTCAAAGGCGTTCTCCAGCTCGATCTCCTTGGCGATGGTCACGCCGTCGTTGGTGATGAGGGGGGCGCCGAACTTTTTGTCCAGCACCACGTTGCGGCCTTTGGGACCGAGGGTGATTTTCACGGTGTCGGCGAGCTGATTGACCCCGCGCTCCAAGGCGCGGCGGGCTTCCTCGCCATAGACGATTTGCTTTGCCATATCTTCTTATGCCTCCTAATATTTTACTCTTCGACTACCGCGAGAATATCGCTCTGCCGGACGATGGTGTACTCCTCGCCGTCCACTTTCACAGTGGTGCCGGAGTATTTGCCGGTGATGACGCGCTCCCCGGCCTTGACCTCCATCTTGACCTCATTGCCGTCCACCATACCGCCGGGCCCCACGACGATGACCTCATAGATCTCCGGCTTTTCCTGCGCGCTTGAGGAGAGGATGAT
>WQUU01000308.1 GCA_009781925.1 Bacillota bacterium
CGGATATGACGGCCTCGCCCTTTTTCTCCGAACGATAGATCACCCTGTCCTCATCGCTGACCCCGCCGTTTTGGGGATTTACCCACTCCCGGTAAATACCGGGGGCCACGATGACCTCGTCCCCGGCCACGGCAATTTCCGCCGCGCCGGTAATGGTCTGAAACGGTGCCGTCTTGCTCCCATCGCCATTTTTCTCCGCGCTGGCTGACACATAGATTTTCATACTTTACTCCAATCTGCGAAATGTTCTCAAATTCCCATCCGCCGGTTAAACGCACTCCAGACTGTTTCAAACCAGCCGCCGCCCTCGGGGATGGGGCGCGCCGGGGCAAAGCGGGAGATATCGTCTTCGGTCATGACAACCTGCGTATCATAGCCCTCCGCCGGTTGCCCGGCTCCTTCCACAAAACCCGAACCCCTCGACCCAACCGTCTCCGCCGAGAGGAGCATCGCCGAAAGCACCGCGATCTGCGTGGTCAGTGTGTCGTAAAACTTGTACAGTGCCGGAAGCTCAGCGCGGCTGGCGACGGCGGCAACCCGGTTGTCCCGCATGGCGCGCAGTTCGCCCAGCAGCTCCCTTATTTTGGCCGGGTCTCTCAAAAAAGCGGCGTCCCGGCTCATGGCGCGCCGCGTGTAGCGCAGCTTTTCCGCCACATTGGAATACGCCGAGAACGTAATTTCGGGAATATCAACGCACAGATCCGGCCGGATTCCACGCGGCTCCTGTTTTTTATATGCGATATGCTCGGCGGCGCGCATACTCCCCACCTGGCCCGCGTTGAGGGCGCTGCCACCGGGGCGGTAGACGCCGTGGGTGCCCGCCGCCTCTCCGGCGGCGTACAGGCCTTTTACATTGCTCTCCCAATTGATGTCCACCGCCACGCCGCCGTTGCAGTGCTGGGCGCAGACGGCCACCTCCAGCGGCTCGGTATAGAGGTCGATACCGTGCGCACGGTACAGTTCGATAGCGGCGGGGGTCATTTTGGCAAGGCGCTCGATCGGTGTGCCGGACAGCGCCCCGGAGTTCTCCAAATACCGCCTGGTCTCCTGACTCAGCCCATCAAAGCCGCCTTCCAGACCTGTGGGGTTAACACGGAAGTCCATAAACACGCGGCTGCCCCGGCTGATTTCCCCGTGAACCGCGAGATCAACGCGGGAAGACCCGGCCAATTTGCGCACGTCAAAGGGCCACTGGTAACCCTTGAGAAACACCATGTCCAGCGCTTCGTTGGGATCGCCGAAGTATTCCGGCAAAAACTCGCGCGCACGGCCTTCCGGGTCCACCGCGATATACCGGGGCAGCGCCTGCTGGTAGGTCCCCGAGACGTTCCAGCGGAATTTTGTGCTGGCAAGTCCGTACTGCCACTCGCACAGATTTTGCGCCGCCGCTCCCGCTTGGATGGCCAGTCCCGTCGCGCCCGTCTGGCTCTCCGGGTACACCGAATGCTCATAGACGCCCGCGGGGCCTCCGGTCGCCAGGATGACATTGTCACAGGCGAACACGCGGTAGGCTCCGGTCTCCGTATCCACAGCCGCCACGCCTATGACGGCGTTATGTTCGGTCAAAATTTTAATGACCTGCGTGTTGTCAATGACCGGAATCCCTTTGCGGCTGACCTCCCGCTCCAGCGCTTCGGTCATGAGCTTGGAGGTAAGGGGTCCGCAGGAGGTTCCCCGCTGGCGCGGGTCGTGGTCGGTCTTATAGCCCACGTACTCCCCGTACGCGTTTGTGGGGAAGGGTACACCCAATAAAACCAGCTTCATGAAGGCCTTGACGCTACCGGCGGCCTCGACCAGCGCCGTGTCGCCGTGCATACCGCCCCCGGCAAATAGCGCCTGGGCCATCTCTTTTACGCTGTCCCGCTCATCTCCGGCCATGGACAACTTGTAGTAGGTCTGCTTGTCGCTGCCGGCGTTCCGGGAGGTCCCCATAGAGACCCCCTCGGTCAATATGGCGATGTTTTTGCGCCCTAGATTGTACAGCCAGTCGGCGGCGTTGTAGCCCGCGCAGCCGGTACCGATGATGATCGTGTCAAAGTATTGTTCACTCTTGAGCTGCATGATTAAAATCTCCTGAGGTGATATCCTCCGTCGGCGTTGAGGACCTGGCCTGTACTGAAGTCCAGATACCCCTCGGCGACCGCCAGCACGCAATTGGCCACATCCTCCGGCGTCCCGAAGCGGCGGATAGGTGTGCCCCCGTCCGCGATCATCTGTTCGTATTTCTCTTTTACCGGGGCCGTCATGTCCGTGAGGATAATGCCCGGCCGCACCTCAAACACGCCAATGCCGTGCTCCGCCAGCCGATGAGCGAAGAGCTTGGTCACCATGGAGACGCCCGCCTTGGAGACACAGTATTCCCCCCGGTTTACGCTGCAGGCGTAGCTGGACTGACGATCCGGCAGCCCGCGCCCCCCTGTTTGATCATCTGATTGGCGAAGCACTGGCACATGAAGAACGTACCCTCCAGGTTGACGTGCATCAGCCGTTCAAAGCTCTCGGTTGTGGTCTCCAGGATGTCCAGCCGTTTTTCCGGGGCCACGCCCGCGTTATTCACCAGCAGGTCAATCCGCCCGCACTCGAAGAGGATGGTCTCAAGGAAATTCTGCCTGTCGGCCTCCTGCGAGATGTCACATTGGACATAGTGGGCGGCAATATCCGTCCGGGGAGACGTCCCCGAGAAATACACGAGCCAGCCTTTTTCCTCCAGCGCCTTTCCGATGGCGCGTCCGATCCCACGGGTCGAGCCCGTCACCGCCGCGACTCTCATTTCGCGCATTTCTCCTGATATAGCTTTGTATAAATGCCGTCGCGCACCACACAACCGGTCACGCTTCCGGCCCGCATAAGCTCGGTGCACTTGCCGCAGGTGATACAGGACTGTTTTTTGTCAAATTCGCCGGACAGAATGTCGCGGGCAAAGCGCGGATAGGCGAAGGCCATCCGCCCGAAACCCACTAACTTACAGATACCGGACTGTACATAGCCAGCGGCCAGTTCAC
>WQUU01000309.1 GCA_009781925.1 Bacillota bacterium
GAAGTCCACGCCGCGCTTTTGTCCTTTACAAATTCTATAGCGGTTGCAGTCATCATAGATTCGCTCCTTCATAAAATAAGTTTGTTTTTAGTCCACCCCCTCTTCGTCATTGCTGACAGGCGGGGAGCTCGTTCCGTTCTCGTAGGCCGGATACGAATTGCCTTTCCGCTGGTGTACCCGATACGTTCCTGCGTTGAGTCTTATGTGACTTTGGCGCGTTTGTCTGCGGTTGCCCTCGCGCGTTCCTACGAAACGACTCCATGCAAGGTTGCGACCGCGGTATCCTTTCGGCAGCGTGATTCAGTTGTCAAAGGTCAGTTGTGAATTTTCTCCTTTCTTCGTTCACGAATGATGTCATTATACTTGTTTAATCACGCTTGTCAATAGGATTCAACAATGTTAGACAGCAATGATGAAATAGTATGTTTACACCTCACGATTGTTGTGCTATAATAGATGCATACAATTCTCGGAGGTATCGCCGTGGACACTGCTGAATTAAGGCACATTTTTTCTTCCCGGATTCGCAAGCTGCGTGAGGGGAAGCTCAACCAGGGTGAGTTCGCCGACAGCGTGGGAATTTCGCGGGGCGCGATGAGTTACTACGAGCAGGAACTGCGGACGCCGGACATCGGAGTGCTCCGCGCGATCTGCGTGAAGTACAACATCTCCGCCGACTATTTGCTCGGGATCATTCCCGACCCGGATCGCCGTGTCTCGGACATTTGCCGCGAGACAGGGCTTTCACCCGTGGCCGCGAAGAAGCTGAATTTGATTACCCGGCTTGTGGCGTCAAAGGTAAACTCGTATCAGGAACTGATGGATATTTTTGACCAGGACTTTCTCGACGTGGTGAAACTTTTTCCGTTCACGTCGGTGCCGGAGGTACTCAATATCCTGCTGGAGAGCGACGAGGGAGTTGACCTCCTGACCCTGCTCGGCGCGATCATCCTCGGCGCGGAATTTGTCAGCGGCGGCGACGAACCGCCGACGCTCAAAATTAAGTCCGCGGTAAAGAACATTGAACTTGCGATCTCGGTTGAGAACATCACCGCCGCTCTTTGGGTCAACATCCAAAGCGATGCCGACAAGCTGAGAGAGAAATTTCAGGCAGCCCCTCCGCAATCGGAGTAGAACAGCTTTTGGTGGTATGACCGTAGGGGCGCGGTATTTTGCAAGGTGCAATTCGTGCTGGATCATCCGGTCAGCAGTAGACTAACTCAGCAAGGATGACCTCGTGTGCAATTTCGCGATCTGCGATTGCCGCCAGCCTATGTGCCGCTGCCTCATCAACTTCGCGGCAGAGAGGATAAAGCTGCTCCGTGAGCAACAGCGAGGCGTACAGCGCGGGTTTGTGCTCTCTCAGGTATTCCTTATGCATCCGCCCGTATCTCCCCAAGGGCAGCGCACAGGGTGCATCAGAGAGCGCGATGGCCGGCAGAAGGTAGTCGCCGACCTGGATGTAGGTGATTTCGTCCATAGATTTGTCCTTTCCCGGCTGTGAAGCCGAAGCCGTGTCCGTCCGTTCGTGCCGCAAACGGTTGAACCGCCTATAATTTTAGAGGGTATTTAACTATACCCTCTATACTATATAACATCGGCTTTCTCGCACAAGAGGTTGAAAAGCTGGGTGTAGCACATCGAAACGAGGAAGTTAAACGAGTCGTCCGTGTCGCTGATGATGATAAAGAGCGCGGTCTTTTCGTCGCCCAAGGTGTCGAGCTCCAGCTCATCGTAGCGGGTAATCTCCCGGATCTCCGCGATGTCGAACGGGGCCAAACGCGCGCCGCAGCTCACTAAAATGCTTTTCGCGGTTTTTCCCGCCGCCAGTTTATACTTTTTATATTGCCGCACGGCGAAGTGCTCGGGATCCTTTTCCGCCAGCCCCTCGAACATCAGGTCAATGATATTCTGAAACTCCTCGTCGTCCTCATGAACCTCCATCGCGCCGATCATCTCGGCCAAGGTGGAGAAGCAGCGTTCGTCGGGCGGGGACTCGTAGTAGAGGTAGGCGATCAGCGCCGTAAACAGGAGGGTTTCCGCTTTTTCCCAAAACGGGTCTCCGCCTTTTTGGTCCGTCTTGGTGTTGGTAATCAGCGTGGTCACCAGCTTCAAAATATCCTTTTCGCTGTGGATGTACGCGAGCGGATTAAAATGCATGGACTTTTTGAAGTTGATTGTGTTGAGAACTTTGATACGATATCCATGCCGCTGAAGCATTTTGGCGGTGGAATCGAGCAATTCCCCCTTCGGATCAGTGACAACAAAGCTAACTGGATAATCCTTTGACCGGCACTGCATGAGGTTTGGCTTCAGCACAAACCGCGTCTTGCCGGAGCCGGAGCCGCCGATGACCCGCATGTTTTTGTTGCGCGCGTACTTGGGATTGGCGGGGCGCGGGTTCATGGTCAGCCCCTCGGTCTGGGTGAGGATGATGTTGTTCTCCCGATCCGCGTCCATAAACGGCGCAATGTCGGCGCGGGCGCCCCAGCGCGCGGAGCCGTACTCCACGTTCTTTCGGTACTTTTTCGCGTTCTTCTTTTTGACATGGATCACGGTGTAAATGATCACGGCGCCCGCGACGCCTATGGCCATGTCAAACAGGTTAAACGACGGCCAGGGTTTTGCCAGAGCGCCGTTTAATGAGGAAATGGTGTGGGTCAGCCGGTACAGAAAGTTCGCCCCCGGCGCCAGCCGATAGGCCATACCCAGCTTGTCCGCGAGCCAGAACACGAAAAGATAAGGGAAGCACGGGAGAACCCGCCGCCTGAGAAAGGCCGAGAGTTGCGCCGCGCTCATAGCTCCGGCCCCTCCCGGTGCTTGTGCTTGGTTCTGTCGCGGACGGCATTTTTGAGGAGCTCGCGGAATTTCTGCATGGTACCCCTGGTGGACGGTCTCTCCTTCAATTTGGGGTTCATTTTCAGCGAAAACGCATTGAACGCGGCGGTCAGCGCGTCCACGTCCTTCGCCCGGAAGAACACCAGCCAGCGCGGGGGATCGGTCGAAATGTCCTTTTTGAGCGCGTAACTGACGCCGTACTTCCGGGCAAAGGGCTCAAACCCCTTGATGTTGTCGTCGGTAATTTCAATGTTCTGTAGTGAACCGCCCTTGGCGAGCTGTTTAACCGTCTGCTTCCCCTGCTTGGGCGCGGTATGAGATTGCTTCGTCCTGCGCAGCACGGCCCGCATGAGCTTGGCCAGTTCCCGTCCCGTGAGTTTGGCCGTCCTCGTGGCCAGCACCACGCTTTTATTGGTGATCTCCTCCTGCACCTATGCCGCCACCTCCAAACAGTCCGCCGTCAGAGGCGAGGCCTCCAGCCTCTTCCGCGCCGCCTGCGCGTAGTAGGCCGACAGCTCCACGCCCACGGCGGCATAGCCCTCCAGCTTGGCAGCCAGCACCGTCGTGCCGGCGCCGGCGAAGGGGTCGCAGATGATCCCGCCCGGCTCGACGATTCTGATGAGCTCCCGCATGACCTCCAGCGGTTTCTCCGTCTGATGGATGCGCTTGGGCGCGGCGGGCATGGCCTGACGGAACACGCCCGTCAGCACCGGCGCGTCGCGGTCGGCGGGCATGGGGCCGTTACTGCCCCAGACGATGAACTCCGCCTGCTGGCGAAAGCGTCCCCGCTGAGGCCGGCTGTTGGTCTTGTCCCAGACCAGCACCCCGCGCCAGATCCAGCCCGCCCACTGGAGCGCGTCGGTGAGGCTGGGCAATTGCCTCCAGTCGATGAACACGCAGATCGGCGCGCCGGGTTTGGAGCAGCGCCGGGCCTCGATCAGCCACTCGGTCATCCAGTGCGTCCAACTGCGCTGATCCTTGGCGTCGCCCTCAAAATCCGGCAGCGGGTTATCTGACTTGGAGCTGGAATATTTTTGCGCCGTGGATTTTTGGCGGTTGTTCTGATCGGCGGCCCCCGAGGCGTAGGGCGGGTCGGTGATGACGCCGCCGAACAGCGCGTCGGGAAAGGTTTTGAGCACCTGCAGCGTGTCGCCGTGGAGGATGGTTGTGCCGGTAAAATCGTGGTCAATGTTCATTCGGATAAAAACCCCCTTGAATAAAAAGTCCGGAGCGTCAAAGCTCCGGCTCGCGTTTTTTGCGCGTATCGCGCTGGACGGCCCGCAGCGCTTCCGCGGCGCCGCGCTCGGCCCATTTGTCCAGCCCGGTCAGCTCCTCGCACTTGATGGCAAACTCACGATGATCCGGGTACCGTAGCCCTCCGTTCTTGACCGCGTCCATCGCGGACAGCTTTACAGGCCCCTCCGGTAAGAGCCGGAACACCTCCCCGTCCCCTCGGGCCAGCATCTCCTTTGCGGCCTCCCGCGAGATTCGGAGCATGTCTATCTGTTGGTTCTGGGCCTGATCCATGTAGGCAAAGTTCAGATTGATCAGAAACACGTCCTCAGAAATTGGCCTCGCGAGCGCCTCAATACGAACAGGCAGAATCCGATTTTCAAGGATCTCCTGCCGGTGGGCCGGGAAGTTCAGCTGGACAACATCCCCGGTCATCTGCCCCTGGATATTCGTGACGTGGATCGAGAACGCCAGCGCGGTATCCGTCCCCATCCAAGTTTCAAACGCCGGGGATCCGCTGCGGTAGACGTTCGCCGCCTCCGTGAGGAAACTGCCGTTTGGGGTCGTCAGAAGCAGGTACTCCGTGCTGCGGAACGCGGCCAGTGTCTCAAGATCATGCCGCAAATCTTTCAGGGGAGTGTCCGTGACCGCGTACAGCTTCATCAAAAATGACGGGAGGTCAGCGTTTTTCACGATGAGCGACGACGACCCGTCAACGATAACCCGGTACTCGGCGGGGATGTCCCGCAATCCGCGATAGATCTCTTTGAACCCTCCGGGAAGCTCAGTCAGGTATCCATGCTCGGTAAAGACGCCGCCTTCACGATTGGCTGCGGCGCGGCCATAAGAGGCGGCGTCCACATACGCCTCCAGGCGCAGCACATATTGAGCAAATTCCCGGTCGTTGGGATCATCTGACCCTTCGAGTGTAAATGGTAAAATAAAGTGCTCAATTACCCGCCAATAGGGCTACGCAGTTATTCGCCAGAAAAGTGCACACAAAATCGCCAAAGAAGTACACAGGCTCCGTCTGGGCTGGTAAACTACAGCTAGAACAGGATGGAGGCTGTAGGAAATGAAGGGATATCGTGTGTACAGTCAAATCAAGCAATTGCAAGAAAAGGGCTTCAGCAAAGCCAGCGTAGCTAAGCGGCTCAAGATTAATCGGCGAACAGTAACGCGCTATTGGGGCATGAACGCGGCGGAGTACGAGGGCCAGCACATCAGCCGGGTCAAGCTGCTGGATGAATACCAGGAGATCATCCTGCACTGGCTCACGGAGTACCCGACCGTATCGGCCGCCCAGGTGTGCGATTGGCTGAAAGAACATTACAAAGCGGATTATCCCGAGCGCACGGTCAGCCGGTACGTAAAAGAATTGCGGGAGGCGCACAACCTGCCCAAAGCGCAGGAGCCCCGCGCGTATGAGGCTGTCCCGGAGACGCCGCCGGGCGAGCAGATGCAGGCGGACTTCGGGGAAAAGTGGCTGCCCGCAGTAGGCGGAGGCCGGGTGAAAGTGAGATTCGCGGCATTTGTGCTGTCAAATTCGCGGTACAAATACTTGGAATTTCAGAGCCGCCCCTTCACCGCCGTGGACTTTGCCAACGCCTGCCGGGCCTGCTTTTCCTACATGGGCGGTGTTCCCCGGGAGTTGGTGATCGATCAGGACCACATCGCCACGATCAGCGAGAATTACGGAGATGTGATCCACACCTACGAATTTGAAAAGCTGCGGCAGGACTTGAAATTTAGCGTATACCTGTGCCGGGCCGCCGACCCGGAGAGCAAAGGGAAAATTGAAAACGTGGTCAAGTTCGTCAAGCAGAACTTTTTGGAGAACCGTGTGTTTGCTGACGACAGTATTCTAAACACGTCTGCTCTGGAGTGGCTGGACAGAACGGGCAACGCGAAGCTGCACGGCACGACAAAGCGGGTTCCTTCGGAGGGATTCAAACTGGAACGGGAGTTTCTCCGTCCCCTGCCGGAGCCGATGCTCACCGGAACGGAATATATCTGCCGCACCGTGCGCAAGGACAACACCATTCTCTACGATTCCAACCGCTATTCCGTTCCGCTGGGTACATACGAGAACCAGGGGGAGGTTCAGATCGACGTCAAAAACGGAACCTTACGCATCCTCACTGTATTCGGTGAGTTCATCTGTGAGCATATGGTGTCTCCCGGACGTGGTATGCTCATTAAAAACCAGAGCCACGGCAGAGATAAGAATGAGAAACTTGACCGGCTGCTCGATTCCGCCAACGCCCTGCTGGGACACCAAGTCCCTCAGTTTCTCCGCCATCTGCGCTATGACAATTCCCGGTATGCCAGAGATCAGTTGAGCCTGATCGAGAGCCTGTGCGGGAAGTACGGCTTGGATCACACCCTGGAGGCCATACGCGCCTGCGAAAAGCTGGATCTTCTCAGGGCCACCTACGTGAAGGATTATCTCAAATATTCCCACGAGGTTCCCCTCCCAAAGCCCGCCGCTCTCCCGGTGAGCGACCGCAAATACCATATTACCGCTGAAAAGCGCCCGCTGGACGCCTACATGAAGGCAGGTGAGCGCAGATGAATCCGTTGGACAACGTGACGGCGCTTCTGGCGTCCCTGCGTATGCAGCCGGTCGACTTCGAGGCACTGTACGCCGGGAAGAACAGGCTGACCCCGCTGGAGAGCGTGGAGCTGTTCCTGGCCGAGCAACAGCGGCTCCGCGTGGAGAAGCAGAACCTGCTGCGCCGGCGTCGGGCCGGTCTGCCGGCAGAGAAAACCCTCGACACTTTCGACTTCGGCTTTCAGCGCAGCGTCTCCCGTGAGCAGATGCTCCGCCTCAGCGACATGACTTGGGTGGAACAGGCATACAACGTCTGCTTTCTCGGCCCGCCGGGCGTCGGCAAGACCCATCTCGCGCTGGCGCTCGCCGTTAAGGCCCTGGATTTGGGATACACCGTCGCTTTTGAAACCCTCGACAACCTCATGAAGCTGCTTAAAACCGAGGACATCTCCGGCGTCAGTAAGCGCAGGGTCAGGTATCTCTCCAAAGCGGCGCTGGTCATCGTCGATGAGGTGGGATTTCTCCCGCTCTCCCAGGCCGAGGCCAATCTCTTCTTCGGGTTTATTTCCTCTATGGACGAGAGGGTCTCCCTGATCGTCACGTCCAACAAGGGCTTTGACGAATGGGCTGACTTCCTCGGCGACGCTACCATCACCACTGCCATCCTGGACCGCCTCATCCACCACTGCGAGATCATCTCTATGTCCGGCAACAGTTACCGCCTCGAACACCGCAAATCTATTACCTGATTCCTGCGCACTTTTCTGGCGAATTCTTGCGCATTCCTATTGACTGCTTACACTTCGAGTTTGTCGAAGGCCGAGGCGGTGTTGTCCTTTTCCGTATAGATCAGAAACTCGCCGTACTGCTCCGCGTCGAACGCCGGCTGGAGGTCAAAATGACCGATGTTCTCCACAATGTTGATGATTTCAGCCACATTTCCGGTGTGGCGCTCCGCGTCCAAAACGGCGTCGAACAGCGCGCTTTGCTCGCCGTCCATCCCCTGAAGCTTCGCGGCGAGATAGTTTAGTTCATTCAGGGACAGCCCCTCGTCGGCGCAGGAATAGACCGCGTCGCTGAGATGTTTGACAGGCGAGCGGATTTCCAAGATGGAAAGATCGCGCGCATCCGCGATCTCGATGGCGTCCAGGAAGGGTTTCAGCGCATCCCGCGTCGTGGGCAGCGGCATGGTAAAACCGCCAAGCTTCTCATCATGGGCGTTTTCAATGTAAACGCGCATCGCCGCCTCCGCCTTGGGCGCCTTGGCAGCTTTAGGTGCCTCGATAACAGCGGGAACCGGCTCGTCCTCGCTGATACCGAGGTGGTTCGGAAGATAGTCGCTGAGCCATGTGCCACCGAATGTGCCATGGGTCTGCAGCCGCCACATGGCCAGCTTTCCGATATCCAGTTTGACATCGTCCATTTGAAAGAGGATATTCGTCAGACCCCCGTGCTCAAAGACGGAGATGTCCGTAAAGGCCGCGCCGTTCAGCAAAATGCCCTCTTCGGTGAGCGCTTGGTTGATGCCGTCCAGCCACTCCTGTGGGTCGCCGCCGCAGCCCTGGAGGATCAGGCCCTCCGCGCCGGCTGCCTGTTTTAGCGTGTCTGTCGTAATGTATGCAATCATGTCGGCGGCCTCCTAACTCGCGTGCTCAAATTCCCAAATCGGTACAATCCCGCGGCTTTTCAGGAACTCATAAAGGAACAGCCGCCCCTTTTGCGTCCAGCAGGTGTGCATGGAGGCGGTGCGGTCGCCGAAGAAATAGGTGTGGGTCTTGGTGTAGCCCTTGTCGGCGTAATCCTGATAC
>WQUU01000310.1 GCA_009781925.1 Bacillota bacterium
TCCGGGCCGCAGGCGGAAAGGCCCTGGCCGTGAAGGTCAATGTGCTGGAAAAAGAGAGCGTGGAAGCGGCGCACCAGGCCGTTTTAGACATGTGCGGCAAGTGCGACATACTCGTCAACGGCGCGGGCGGCAACAACCCGCGCGCCACCTGTGACGATGAGTTCTTCGACCCAGAGACCCTGGCCGACCCGGCCGGAAAGAGCTTCTTTGACATCGACCCGGCGGGCTTTGACTTCGTGTTCGGCCTGAACATGAAGGGCACCCTCCTGCCGACCCAGGCCTTCGCCTTGGACATGGCGGAGGCGAGGCGCGGCGTCATTTTAAACATCAGCTCCATGAACGCTTTTACGCCGCTGACAAAGATCCCGGCCTACTCCGCCGCCAAGGCGGCGGTATCCAACTTCACCCAGTGGCTGGCGGTATATTTCGCCAAAGCCGGCATCCGGGTCAACGCGCTTGCTCCGGGTTTTTTTAGCACGGCGCAGAACGCCGCGCTCCTGTGGAACGCGGACGGCACGCCTACGGCGCGCACGGGCAAAATTCTGCGCAACACGCCGATGGAGCGCTTCGGCGAGGCGGAGGAGCTGCTGGGCGGACTGCTGTACCTGCTCGACGACAACGCCTCGGCCTTCGTCACCGGCGTGGTGCTGCCCATTGACGGCGGGTTCTCGGCCTACTCGGGAGTGTAGTTTATGGAACTCTGTCTGCGCGCGAAAACGGAGACCGGGCTGACGGACGCGGAGCTCGAGGAAAATCTCCTCGCGCTCCTGGAAAGGCGCCCGGCGAAAAAGATTCTCATCATCCCGCCCGACCATACGCGTTTTTACAGCAAGGCGGGTTTTATTACAGGCGTATGTTACCGCCACTACGCCGGGCTGGGTGCGGAGGTGGACATTCTGCCCGCCCTCGGCACCCACGTGCCCGTGACGGAGGCTGAGGCGGCGGAGATGTTCGTGGGCGTGCCTTTCGAACGCTTCATCCCACACAACTGGCGCACGGACGTGGTCAAACTCGGCGAAATTCCGGCCTCGTTTATGGCGGAGCGCACGGAGGGTCTGTGGGCCGAGTCCGTGGAGGGGGAGTTAAGCCGCCGCGTCATGGATCCGCGCTATGACCTCATCCTCTCGCCCGGACAGGTGGTGCCTCACGAGGTCGTAGGCATGGCCAATCACGCGAAGAATCTCTTCGTGGGCGTGGGCGGCGCGGACATGATCAACAAAAGCCACATGGCGGGCGCGGTCTACGGCATGGAGCGTATGATGGGCCGCGACCACACGCCCGTGCGGGATATGTTCGACTACGCCTTTGAGACCTATCTGAAGGCTCGCCCGATCCTTTTTCTCCTGACCGTCACCACCGCGCCGGGGAATCAGACGCTGACCCACGGACTGTTTTGCGGAAAAGAGAGGGACGCGCTGGAGGCCGCCGTGGCCCTGGCCCAGGAGAAAAATATTGACTTCGTGGAGCATGGGCTCAAAAAATGCGTGGTCTATCTGGAGCCCGGCGAGTTTAAGAGCACCTGGTTGGGGAACAAGGCCGTCTACCGCACGCGTATGGCCATGGCCGACGGAGGGGAGCTCATCATTCTGGCCCCGGGCGTGGAGCGTTTCGGCGAGGATGGTGCGGTGGACGCGCTGATCCGCAAATACGGCTACCGGGGCAGAGAGCGCGTGCTGGAGCAGTTCAACAGGCCAGAAAACGGGGACTTGCGCGCGAATATGGGTGCGGCGGCACATCTCATCCACGGCTCGGCGGACGGCAGATTCTCTATCACCTACGCAGTCAGGGAGATCAGTCAGGCGGAGATCGCGTCCGTGGGATTTGTCCCGGCGGACTACGACGAGATGGCCGCCCGTTACGACCCGGCGGAGCTCGGCTATGGCTACAACACCCTGCCGGACGGCGAAGAGGTGTTCTTTATTCCCAATCCGGCCCTGGGGCTGTGGATCAACCGGGAGAAATTCAATAATGAGGGATAGCCGTGGCGCGGGAATCTAAATTTGGAGGAGATTGGTGAAATGGACTTGGACAGATATTTTGCGGATCTTGAAAGCCGGATCGACGGCGCTGCGGAGGATGTGCTTTTGCGCGCCTGGCTCGACTTTGCCGATCTCAAGCTGACAGAGGGCTTTTTCTCCGTTGAAAGGCCGCCGAAAGCGCCCGGGTGCGCATGGGAGCATCTGCCGGTCAATGACGCGCTCCAAAGCGACGAGGGCATGATCTACCAGCAGCTCTACGGGATATCCGAGACGCTCCGCACCGGCGGAGGGGAGATTTTGAGCCTGCGCAGCAATTTTGGCACGGGGATTATTCCCTCCATGTTCGGCGCGGAGATTTTCATGATGCCGCGGGAGACCGATACGCTGCCCGGGCCGCGCCCGCTGCCCGGCGGTAAGGAGGCCCTTGCGGAGATCATAGCGTCGGGCCGGATGGATTTTACCGCCGGATTTGCCGGGCGGGTCTTTTCCGTCGCGGAAAAATATCTCGAATACGCCGAGAAATACCCCAAGGTGAAAAAGTACGTGAGCTGCTATAACCCGGATTTGCAGGGGCCGCTGAGTCTGTGCGAGGCGGTTTTGGGTTCCGATTTCTATCTGGATTTCTATCTGGAGCCCGAGTCCGTGGAGCGGGCGCTGGACTTCTTTACGGCGGTGTACATCGCGTTCACCGAGAAGTGGCAGGCGCTCTGCCCCACGTTTGACAAGGCGCACAGCGTAGAGTGGGGCTGTCTGCACCGGGGCGGAACCATTGTCAGAAACGACGCGGCGATGAATGTGTCCGGTGAACTCTATGGCGAATTTGTGCGCCCCAGGGATCAGCGCATTATTTCCCGCTTTGGCGGCGGCGTGCATTTCTGCGGGAGAGGCCAGCATTATGTGGGGCACTTGGCAAATATAGAGGGCCTGAGCTGCATCAACATGTCCCAGCCGGATTGGAACGATATGGAGATCATCTATCAAAACACGATCGACAGGGA
>WQUU01000311.1 GCA_009781925.1 Bacillota bacterium
ATGCCCGATGTTACCGCCCAAGTGGACAACGCGGCCCTCTTCCTCCAGGAGCCCCGCGATGATGGAGGAGGTGGTGGTCTTGCCGTCGCTGCCCGTGACGGCGATGGTCATGCAGGGGCAGACCGCAAAAAAGGCCTCCATCTCGGAGGTCAGAACGGCCCCCCGCTTCTGCGCCTCGACCAGCTGCGGTGTAAACGGATGCAGCCCCGGCGTGCGAAAGAGCACGTCCGCATCCAGGCGATCCAGATAGTCCGGCCCCAGCGCCAATTTGACGCCCAGCGCCCGGAGACGCGGGATGGCGTCCCCGATGGCGTCCGCCGCACGCTTGTCGTGGGCGGTGACGTCGATGCCCTCCTTCGCCAGCAGTTCGATGAGCGGCAGATTGGACACGCCAATCCCGATGGCGGCCACACGTTTTCCCCGTAAGCGGTCGATGTAAGACGCAAGTGTCATAGAAGCACCTCATTTTGGTAGAGGCGGCTAATAGCCGCCCGCTGTAGGGCGATACCCAATCGCGCTGCCGTGTTGGAGACGGGCCGATGTGGGCATTGGCCCCCACGGATGTGCGGGCGATTGATAATCGCCCCTACTTTTTCCCTACTGTATTATAGCCTCCCCCGCGCCGGAATTCAACCCGAATTTGGGGAGATATCTACAGAACTATCTCTTACTTCCCTTTTCCCTTTCCGTCCCTGCCCCTCTCTTCCTCCTCCTGTGCCTCTATGATGTCAATCAAATGCTCCGCGGCGACCTTGTTCGCGTAGCTGGCGAGGGCAAAGCGCACCACCGCCTCCCCCAGCACCAGGCCGTCGCCCCCGTCCGGGACGCGTTCAATGACCGAGCTGAGTTCCTCGTCCAGGGTCTCGCGGTATTTTTCATAGAGCCGCTGTATATCTTCGGGCGGAACCAGGGAGAATAAACTGGAGATGTCCCCCACGGACAGCACCTGCTTCATGATGCAGACTGCGGTCAGTTTCGCGATGTGCTCGCGCGAATACTTTTTCCCTTTTGTCCGCGGCAGAATGCCGTCCCTGATATAGTTATTCACCATCGCGGCGGTGACACTCGATTCCGGGCGCGAGGAAAACAGCTGTCGGCGCATATAGCCCAGCACTTGATCCATATAGAGATCAATGTCGGGCAGCGCGCTCCAGGCCGCCGGGCGCTCCTCGGACAGACTCTTCTTGATGTCTTCAAGGCTCTTCGTGAAAATCCCCCCTCAAGTAAACACTTTGTTAAATATTATATCACCTGGTTGACGCAAGTCAAGCGATATGATATAATATCTCTTACAATATTATATCATACTACAGGAGGCATTACGTGATGAAGGTATGTGTCTTTGGCGATTCGATCGGGAAAGGCATCGTCCAGGATGCGGATTCTGAACGGTATCAGACGCTGAAATTGGACGCCATGGAGCCTCTGGCGCAATATAAGAATAGTGTCAGTCTGAAAAACTACTCGATGTTCGGCTGCACGGTGACGAAGGGCCTCTCCCTGATCGAGCGCCACGAGGGGGAACTCTCCGGCTGTGACTGCGTGATTTTGGAGTTCGGCGGCAATGACTGCAACTTTCCCTGGAAGGAGGTCGCCGTGGCGCCAGAGGAGGAACACCACCCCAAAAATCCGCTGGAAAACTTCATGCGGCTCTACCGCGCCGCCATCGAAAAAGTCCAAAAAGCCGGCGCCAAACCGATTTTACTGACGCTCCCGCCGCTGCAGGCCAAACGGTTTTTTGGTTGGATTTCCAAGGGCCTGAACGCGCAGAGCATTTTAAAATGGCTGGGCGGGGTCGATATGATCTACCGCTGGCAGGAGATGTACAGTTTGGCGGTGTCAAAACTCGGGGAGATGCTCTCCGTGCCGGTGATCGACATCCGCAGCGCGTTTTTATACCGACAGGATCTGCCGGAGCTGATCGGCGCGGACGGCATGCACCCGACCAGCAAAGGCTACGAGCTGATCGTGAAGACGGTATGCGAGGAATTGGCGTCGTAAAAGAGAAAAATACAGGCCCCGAAACGGCGGCATCCACCGTTCCGGGGCCTGTATCATGTCGAGGTATAGTTTTAGTCGCGGTTGAGATCGCTGGGGGCGTCTGTCCCGCTGAAGTCGGGGAAGCCGCCGGCATAAAATTGCATGAGACCGAGCGCATGGGCGGGATCCATGCCAATGTAATAAGCGTCGCCGTCCGTGAGCGTGACGATTTCCGCCTGCGAATACTCTTTGTTCGGGTCTTGTGCGCTCACCGAAGCAATCTGGCCGACCCCCAGTTTATTGACAAAATCGCGGGCGGCCTGCGCGAAGGCGGGATCATGTGAAATCGCTGGGTCAGCGTCTAACCACAGATCCCCACCCGCCTGCTTTAGCTGTTTGTCCGTCAACCCGTCCGGGTTCTTGGCTGCCGACTGCCGCTGCGCGAACGACAGGTCCGTATCGCCAGCCGCGACGTACAGACGACCGGTCACGGAGTCAAGGGTGCAGAGAAAGTTCATTCCGTTTTCCAGCGTGAAAGAAGCTTGCCATACCGATGTATTGAGGACGCTGGAGCTTGGGCTCGGAGAATAGATGGTGGTATAGAACATTTCAGCCGTGCGGCCCGTGACATCCCGGCCGAAGAGGTCGCTGACCGCCCGCGCCGCGATTTGGGCGGCCTGTTCCTTGGTCAGGTCTTTCGCCGAGGGCCGGGACAGATCCGGGTTTGGGGTAATTTCAACAACATTTAGTTTGTAGTCATGTGTCTGTCCGCCTGTTGTCTGATCATTCTGGCTGGCGATGCTGTCCGCCGTGCTTAAAGTCGGCGAACTGGCCGGTTCGCTGGCCTCGAGCGCCGCCGGGTTGCCGCCTGTGCTCGGCATAGCCGTGTCGACGATGACTTGACTGTCCGCGGCGGTCTGGGCCGATACGATCAGAGTTTTGAGCAGAGCGCCGCTGCCGAGCAAGACGCCCAACGCCAGAACACAGGCG
>WQUU01000312.1 GCA_009781925.1 Bacillota bacterium
AGGTGCTTTCCAACTGCCCCGCCATGTCGTTAAAGGTTTGGGTCAAGACGCCGATCTCGTCCTTGGCCTTCGATTCCAAGGGGTCGGAGAAATCCCCGCCCGCAACGCGGCGGGCAGCGCAGGTCAAATTCTGGATGGGCGTCACCATGGCCCGGGCCAGCAGGAGACTCAGCGCCACGGAGATTACAAGGCCGATCAGCATGGCCTCCAGGATAATGCTGAAGATATCCCCCGAGAGTTTCGTCACGGTTGCCTTGTTGTCCCGGATATAGACGATATAACTTCTGTCACCGCCGGGAATGGGGATGGCCACATCCATGTAGGCGGCCCGACTGTCACTGACATCTCCGGTCTTTCCCATCATGGCCATGAGGATGTTCGCTGTGGCAGGCAGTTCAGTGACAGCCGTGTCCGAGCCCTGAAGCAGCGCGCCGGTCTCCCCGTCCAGAATAAAGTAGCTGCGGGCGCCGGTGGCGATGCCGAGCAGCCCTGCGTTGGAACGCAGCGTAGCAATCATCTCAGTGACAGCTTCGTCTTCACTGGGCTGCGCCGCCGCGTTCCGCAGATCGGTCACCATTTGGGCGTTGGCGGAGGAGAAGGCCTGTGACATCTTCGTGTAAAAATCGTCGATGTAAAAGCCCTGTATCCTGCGCATGAGAAAAGCGCCCATCACCGCCGTCAGTGTGAGGATAAGCACAAAGATGATTAATACCAGTCTTGTGTAAAGGCTGCGGTTCATAGGCGATGTCCATTTCTTGTCATTGCGAGCGAACGCGAAGCAATCCAGGTTCTTACTCTATCAGGGCTTCTGGATTGCTTCGTCGCGTTGCTCCTCGCAATGACGGGCAATACTAATTGTCCCTGAAGTAGTAGCCCGCGCCGCGCTTGGTCATGACCATCTCGGGCTCGGCGGGGTTGTTTTCGAGCTTCTCCCGCAAGCGGCGGACGGCTACATCCACCACGCGCAGGTCGCCGTAGTAGTCGTACTGCCACACTTCGCTCATGAGTTCCTGCCGCGAGACCACTTTGCCGGGACTTATGGCCAGGAACTTGATGAGCTCATACTCCCGCTGGGTGAGCTCCAGCGCTTTGTCGTTTTTGTACGCCTCGCGGCGGGCAAGGTCAATGACGAGCTGTCCCCGGCGAATCAGTTCCCCGCTGGGCCCCGGGTCGGGTTCGGCCTTCGAGGCGCGGCGGATGTTGGTCTTGACCCGCGCCAGCAATTCCCGGATGGAAAAGGGCTTGATGATGTAATCATCCGCGCCGAGCTCCAACCCGAAGACCTTGTCCGTCTCCTCCTCCCGGGCGGTGAGCATGATAATGGGGACGTTATCCCCCTCCCCCCGGAGCGTTCGGCAAACCTCAAAACCGTCCATGCCGGGGAGCATAACGTCCAGGAGGATCAGATCCGGATCCTCCCTGCGCGCCTGGCGCAGGCCCTCCAGTCCGTCATAGGCGCAAAGGGTGCGGAACCCGTTTTTTTCGAGATTAAATTTCAGAATCTCCACAATGGATTTTTCGTCGTCCACAACCAGAATGGTCGTTGCCATGGGATAAAACCTCTCTCTGTATGATGTTTTCATTGATATTGTCATTGCGAGGCGACCGCCCTTGTCGCCGTGGCAATCCAGTCATCACAAGACCTTCTGGATTGCTTCGCTGCGCTCGCAATGACGGTCGGTGAGCACCTGTTTTGCCCGTAAAACCGCCACAACCGTCTTCGCGTCGCAAATCTCTCCCCGCGCGACACAGGCGACCAGTTCATCCAAAGGAATGCGCAGCACTTCAAGAAACTCGTCCGTATCCGGGTGGGGAGCGCCCTCCTTGAGGTCGAGCGCCAGATAGATGTATAAAATCTCGCGGCTATAGCCCGGCGAGGGATAGATATACCCCAGAGGAATCACTCTGCCCGCCGTCAGCCCCGTCTCCTCGGAGAGCTCCCGGAGCGCAGATTCCAGAGGATCCTCCCCCGGCTCCAGCTTCCCCGCCGGGGCCTCCAGCAGGTGCTCGGAGAAGGCGTAGCGGTACTGCCGGACGCAGACGGCGTTCCCGGCGCCGTCCAAGGGCAGAATCGCCACCCCGCCGGGGTGCTCCACGATCTCCCGCCGGGCCTCCCTGCCGCCGGGCAGGCGGACAGTGTCCACCCGCACATCCACGATAATGCCGCTGTATTTCCCCTCCGATTTGACCGGGATTTCCGTGAAATCCATAAAAACCTCCGCGCATTTTTTACTATTATAACACAGGCCCGCGCGTTTTTCCAGATATTTAGACTGTGCGTTGTGCGGATTCTATTCTATAATGGGAGGCAATAAGATATCCATAGGATTGTAGGGCGCGACGCCCCCGGCGCGCCGTGCATGTTGTCCGCGGTGTGCCTTACACGCCGTATGCGATTCCCGGCGCGCCGAGGGCGGCGCGCCCTACATTTGGGAGGTAAGCGCCATGTACATAGAGACCGTTTCGCCGAATGCCGTGGCCATCTGTTTGCTCAAGGAGGAGATAGAGCTGCGGGGCATTGCCCAGAGTATGAGCGCCGGCTCCGCCCGGGAATTGGTGCGCCAGGTATTGAGGGAGGCCGGCCAGGAGCCCTGGCAGGACATGGAGATCGAGCTCTTCTCACGGGATGGGGACGTGCTCATCATGGCCCGCCCCGCCGCGGGCGGCTGTGCGCTCTTCGTCTTTTCCGCCGGGGAGACCGCCGTCCAGGCGGCCCTGGCCTGTCCGGCGGGGCTGCCTTCCTCTTTGCTCACCCAAGACGGGCGCTACTATCTCGCTCTGCGCTGTGACGAACAAAGCGTCCCAAATGTTCTCTACGAGTACGGCGAGGCGATTCCGAAGGCGGAGCGGCTGCTGGCGCATCTGCGTGAGCACGGCGCGTGTTTGATCGACAGCGGCGCGGTGGACGCGCTGAAGGGCTGGTTTGGGGGGGATCGTAAGCGGCAGACGTAAAAAGCGCGCCTTTCGGATCAATCCGAGAGGCGCGCTCCTAAATAGCGCTTGGATTTGATTGGCTCGGCTAGCGCATACCACAAGTTCCGCCGCCGCCCATCATGGAACAGCCGCCGTTTTGGCAAGCCGACGCTCCACAGGTTCCCGTCCCGTCGCACGTTCCGCTGTTGGGACAAGTCTGGCTCATAGGACATTGCTGCACTGACGAGGAGCCCCGGGTCACCGCCAGTGCCGTGACCGACAACGCGATAACGAGCGCCAGCGCGATGCAAATCAGCACTATCTTCTTGGTCTTGCTCATCCAACCACCCCCTTTTCGTGGTTACTATACCGCTTCTGTATTGAAAAAGATAGAGCCGTTGTGTGAATTTTTTGTGAATCTTCTTTATTCTCCGCTTCGTAGACACATTCCGCCCATTGGGGCTGGTTTTCTCTGTCTCCTTCCTGTTGACGGCGGTGGGGCTATGTATGGCTCTCTTGATCGCGTATGTTGTCGTCACCTTCGTTTTCTATGCGCCGGGGCTCGGCTTAATCGTAGGGATGATCTTTTACGCAATCAGCGCCTTCATTGTGTTTGTCGCGTATAATAATGCCTCGGCCCGCTTGCGAGACGAGGATTTTTCCGGAAGCGGCGAGATGTTTGACTGGGCTACCGCGACACTCAACCGCTGGTTGTTCGCCGCGCTCTACTGTGTGATTGCGGTGCTGATTCTGTCGCTGCCGTTTGTCCTCTACGGTGCCGGGTTTTACTTTAAGTCATTTTCTTTCCTGTCCATTTTATACATCCTGACAGGTATTCTGCCGTTTCTGCTTGTCTGCGGGCTGCTGCTCCTCTGCGGACTCATGCTGTTTCGGCGCAAGCTGGCACTGTATGGAAAGGGTGTCAGGCTGCTTGCCCCCACGGGTTGCCGGAAGCTGAATATTGTGCAGGGCGCTTTGATTGCTGGGTCTCTGCTTCCTCTGCTTGGCTATTTGTTTTGGAATTGGCGTCTGGGCATCCCTTCCACGGGCGATACCGCCACAAGAGCGCTGAGATTCGCCCTGTTCGCGGTTCCGCAGGCGGTGTTGTCTCTGGTGATTCTGGTTGTGTTCACGCTACGGGCAAAGAATGGGCACAGGGGAATGCTGATCATCACTGGGCTACGCAATCTGGGTTTTGGAATCACATCCCTGATTGTGCTTGTGGGGATCCGTTTTTCCTATTTGAGCGGTCAGCTTTTTCCCGCCGCCGCCTCGCTCGTCCTCGCGGCGATGATGTTTTACCTTCTCGCAAAATATTTGATCCTGCGCGACAAACAAGAAAATTAACAGATTTTTCTTTTATCTTCCCGGCGGATGTGGTAAACTACACCATAAGGAGATGAGGATATGGAAACAGCAATAGAGACCCCGCTATTTGAAAACGAGACGTTACTCGACCGGAAGCTGTTAAAAGAGGCGGTCAACGCGTCTTATGGCATTCTCAACTGGATATCCCGCATCGTTTGGGCCGCTTTCGGGGTGATTCTGCTCGGGCTCGGCGCCTACTTATTGATCTTTGCAAAGGTTTATATCCCGGCCTACATCCTGCTTGTGCTCGGCATATATCTGTTGATCGTCACATTTCAGCCCCGCGGCATAGGCAGGCCCTACCGCTCCATACTCGCCGTCAACCCCAGCGCACAGTACCACTTTTTGTTCTACGACGACCACTTTGAGCAGGTCACGCCCGTCTCCAGCGCCACGCTCACCTACGTCAACGTCACAAAAGTGTTTGACACAAAGAATACATACACCCTGCTGTTCGGTTTTTCCCTGATTGTTCTCAGCAAAACGGGGTTCCAAAAGAGCACCGATAAAGACGTGGGGGAAGTTCTGCGTCAAAAATGCGGCGGCGCGAGGTTTTACAGGAAGTAAAGCTAAAAAGAAGGAGGTTTCCACCCCATGCCCAAACAGACCGGTGTCAAAGTTGTCGCCAGCAATCGCAAGGCTTTTCACGAATACTTTGTCCTGGAGCGCTTTGAGGCCGGCATCGAGCTGGCGGGTACCGAAGTCAAATCCGTTCGGGGCGGAACGGTCAGCCTCAGGGACTCCTTTTGCACCGTCAAGGACGGGGAGCTCTTTGTGCGGGGGATGCACATCAGCCCCTATGAGCACGGCAACATTTTCAACCGCGACCCCGTGCGGCCCCGAAGATTGCTCATGCACAAACGGGAGATCCGGCGGCTGGGCGCAAGCGTGGCGCAGGACGGCGTCGCTTTGATCCCGCTGTCGGTCTATTTCAAGGACAGCCGGGTCAAGGTGGAACTGGGCCTGTGCAAGGGCAAAAAGCTCCATGACAAGCGCGACGCCGCCGCCGAAAGAGACGCCAGGCGCGATATGGAACGGGCGATGAAGGACAGTTGACAACGAACAATGAACAACAAATGCCTTGTCCGTCATTGCGAGCGCAGCGCGGCAATCCAGTCCGTATGGCGTGATTTTCTGGATTGCCGCGTCGCTTCGCTCCTCGCAATGACAAGGGCACCACCCCCGGCGGCTACCACCCCGGCGCTGCGCGCCACCCCTCCGTTGGAGGGAAATAGCCACCACGCCCCTCCTCTGGAGGGGAATTTTAGAGGTATGGAGGTATATTTCAAAATGCCAAATCCGGTCGTGACCATTGAAATGGAAGATGGCGCAGTTATCCGGGCGGAGCTTTTTCTGGAGACCGCGCCGAATACGGTGAACAATTTTATCAGTCTGATCAAAAAAGGCTACTACAACGGCCTGAGTTTTCACCGGGTCATCCCCGGCTTTATGATCCAGGGCGGCTGTCCGGACGGGAACGGCATGGGCGGGCCGGGTTACACCATTCCTGGCGAATTCAGTGCAAACGGTTTCAAGAATGACCTCAAGCATGGACGCGGCGTCCTCTCCATGGCGCGGACTATGGCTCCCAATTCCGCCGGCAGTCAATTTTTTATCATGCACGAGAACTCTCCGCATCTGGACGGGCAATACGCCGCCTTCGGCCGGGTAACCGAGGGTTTGGACGCCGTGGACAAGATCGCGGACTGTGACGCCGACAAAAACGACAAGCCGATCAAGCCGCAGACGATGAAGCGGGTCACAGTCGAGACATTTGGCGTCGAGTATCCTGAGCCGGAAAAGGTGTGACTGAGGGAAAAGGGCAGCTCCCTCAATCGCGCAAGGGCGGCGCTGAGGGAGCCACGGCGGCCAGCCACGGCGTTTGTGTGTCAGAGCGTAAGGGATGGGCGGCGCAATTCCTCACGCATCCGCGCGATAAACCACAGATACTCGTCATAGCTCTCATACGGCGCGGGCTCGGTCAGGTTGTAGTCGATCGGCGCGCTGGAAAATCGGCGACACCTCGGTCGCCAGCGCGCACCACGCGGGAAGGTCGTGCTCAGTGGCCCATCGAATCAGCGGGGAGTTCCTCCGTTCAAAAAGATCTATGTGAGTATACCATTGATCAGGAAGTAAAGCGATTGATCCAATACGTGGCCGATAACAGTCTCCCCGGAACCTGCGTCTCCCTCAATCTCATGTCCGCAAAAGGAAAAGAGAGATTCTACGAAAGACTGGATTTTAAGCGGCGGCCCAGTGAAGCCGACGGCGCCGGAATGGAACTGGTGATAGAAAAAAGATAATCATTGCTCCCATCCGCAAATTTCCGATTGACTACAATCCCACAAAGCGCGTATAATGTAAAGGCACTGCACCACCTGTTAACTGTTAACTGTTAACTGCCCTTCATGGGGGCGTACCGGTTTCGACGGGGGTGTGGAGGCAGAGGCAGCGGGCGGATGCGCCTACCATCCTTAAAATGGGCACCTATAAATTAACCAACAACAATAACACTGCACTTCTCGCTGCTTAGGCAGTGAGCGTCCCTGCCGGGAGCGCCGCGGCCCGGTAAGGGGCGTCGATGAGCGGCCACCGTGAGCGCGCAAAGCTTTGAGCGCGCCATGCATCATGAAGCTACCCGAACACGCCGCGTGGCGGCTTGCGGTGTGAAGTCGGGGAATCGGGGCAACCCAAAATAACCGCCTGCGCCCGGAGAAACCGCTGTTAAAACGCTTTCGGACGGGAGTTCAACTCTCCCCGCCTCCACCAAACGACCGTTAGGCGAACTAATTTCGTCTAGGTCAACATCAAAATGGCTGTCTTGTGCGTTGCACAGGATAGTCATTTTGTCGTCATAGAGGTAAATTTTGTTGACCAGCATATCAACCAGGCCCTGCCGATATTTGGGGTCATTGATGTCGCCCTTTTTAAACTGCGACAGGAAAAAGCGAATTTCCTGAACTGTGGGCGCGGGGTGCTGAACCTCTTCCAGCAACCGCTGTTGTTCCAGTTCGGCGTGTTCCTTCCTTTTTTGGGCGATGCGCTCTACAATAATATCTGCTATTTCCCCGTTGTCCAAGGCTTTGAGCAAGTTCTCCGTGGCCCGCTCATTTTCTTTGAGCTGTTTATTCAGCCGCTTGATAATATCATTGTTGCGCTCCCGCTCGCAAAGGTCAACAACCTCCTTGGCAATGGTGTTGATGTTTTCTGGCGTCAGAAACGCTCTCAGCTCTGTAATGACCAAATCCTCCAGATAATCCTTGCTGATTGATTTTTTCTTGCATGACTTATCGCGGCGGTTGGTGACACATTGATAGTAATAGTATTTCTTTTCTGTCATACTTGTCCCGCTACTGCCCGTCATAGCGGCTTTGCAATAACCACAGAACAATTTCGTGCTCAATAGATAATTCACGGTTGCTTTCGCTCTTGCGGGAGCTTTTTTATTTTTCTCCATAATCCTTTGGGCCTCCTCAAATAAGTCATCATCAACTATGCGAGGTAACTTGCTTGGAAATTCCTTATCACGGTATGTATATACACCAATATATCTCTTGTTTGTAAGAATCCGGTGAATACTGCACTTGTTAAATTCATTGCCGTATGAGATCTTCACCTGATTGGCATTCAGATAGCGGATAATTGCGGCCATCGTTTGCCCCGCAATATACATCTCAAATATTTTTACGACAATCGGCGCTGTATCTGGGTCAACCTCAAATTGCTTGTCCGAATTGACCCGAAAACCCAGCGCCACGTTACCGCCTGTGGAAAGACATTTTTCAGCGTTAATGTCCATGCCCCGTCGGATTTTTTGCGACAGCTCGACGCTGTAATATTCCGCCATGCCCTCCAAGACAGCCTCCATCAATACGCCGCTCGCATCTTGGGAAATATTTTCACGAGCGGATAATACTCGCACACCATTCTTCTTCAGCTTGGCCTTGTATGTCGCGCTGTCGAAGCGGATACGGGCAAAGCGGTCAAGCTGATAAACAAGCCCCCCCTCGAAGTGTTTTTTGGAACTGTCTTCAATCATGCGTAGGAACTCAGGCCGATGATCCGTCGTGCCGGAAATGGCGCGGT
>WQUU01000313.1 GCA_009781925.1 Bacillota bacterium
GGCGCCCGGGAAGCGGAACTGCGCGGCTTTGAAGACCGCGCCGTCTTTGAGGGCTGTATGCCCGTGGAGGTCATGGCCCGGCGGGGGGAGGACACCCTGCGCTACGGGCCCATGAAGCCCGTGGGCCTGCGCGACCCCCGCACGGGGAGAGAGGCATACGCGGTTCTCCAGCTCCGCCGGGACGACGCGGCGGGGACGCTCTACAACCTGGTGGGCTTTCAGACGCATCTGGCCTTCCCGGAGCAGCGCCGGGTTTTCTCCATGATCCCCGCCCTCAAAAACGCGGAATTCGTGCGCTACGGCGTCATGCACCGGAATACTTACTTAAATTCCCCAAAACTGCTGGATCGGTACTACCGCCTGAAAAGCGAGCCGCGGATCAGCTTCGCCGGCCAGATCACCGGCGTGGAGGGCTACGTGGAGTCCTGCGCCTCGGGGATGCTCGTGGGCCTGGAGACGGCGCGGCACTTAAAGGGCGAGCCGCCGCTGGATTTTCCCCGGCAGACGGCCATCGGCGCGCTCGCGGCCTACGTCAGCGACTGCAGGGCCGGGGTCAATGCGCCCGCGGATTTTCAGCCGATGAATGTGAATTTCGGCATTATAGCGCCGCTTGAGGAGAGGGTTCGGAAAAAACGGGATAAAAATCTGGCAATTTCACAAAGGGCGCTGGGGATTATTGATGAAATGGGAACGAATAAATTTGTTTCCAGCAAAGAAATGGTGGGGTAACCAATTGAACATCATCATCGACGCCATGGGCGGGGACAAGGCCCCCTTTGAGATCGTAAAGGGCGCGGTCGACGCGGCGGAGGAGTTCGACATATCCGTGATTCTGGTGGGCCGGCGGGAGGAGATTCTGGGCAGCCTCTCTAAACTCGGGAAGGCGGAGGGTGGTCGCATTGCGCTTCGGGACGCCAGGGACGTGGTGGACATGGAGGACGAGGCCGCCCTGGCCACGCGCCAGAAAAAGGATTCGTCTATGACCGTGGCCCTTAAAATGCTCAGCGCGGGGGAGGGGGACGCGGTGGTCTCCGCCGGGAATACGGGCGCGCTTCTGACGGGCGCGACCCTAATCGTCAAGCGGGTGCGGGGCATCCGCCGGGCGGCGCTGGCCCCCGTACTGCCCAACAGCGGCAAGGGCATGGTGCTCATTGACTGCGGAGCCAACGCCGAATGTACGCCGGAGTATCTGCTGCAATTCGCCTATATGGGTTCCTTTTACTCCAAATGTATCCTGGGCTGTGAGAGCCCCCGCGTGGCGCTGCTCAATAACGGCGTGGAAGAGGGCAAGGGGACTGCGCTCCAGCTGGAGACCTATGCGCTCCTGAAGACCGCTCACAGCGCCGGACGCCTCAATTTCACCGGCAACGTGGAGGCCGGGCGCGTCCTCTCCGGCGATGTGGACGTGGTGGTGGCGGACGGTTTTTCCGGCAATATCCTCCTCAAGAGCTACGAGGGGGCCACCGGCATGCTGCTGAAATTTATCAAGGACATCTTGACAAAGAACAAGCGCAATATGCTGGCGGCGGCGGTCATCAAAAGCGACATGATGGCGCTCAGAAAGGACATGGATCCCAACGAGATTGGCGGCACGGCGCTTTTGGGCATCAGCAAGCCGGTGGTCAAAGCCCACGGGAGCTCGGATGCCCGGGCCATCCGCAGCGCGGTTCGCCAGGCGATCCTGTTCTCCAAGGCCGGGGCAATTCGGGAGATCGAGGCGAACATCGAGTACATGAAGATTGCAGGGGAACGGGAAATTTGACATGACAGACCTTGAACAGGCGCTGGGCCACGTGTTTCGTAACCGGGAACTCCTGGAGACGGCGCTGACCCACAGTTCCTACGCCAATGAAAAGCATAAGGGCGCGATGTCCTCCAACGAGCGGTTGGAGTTCCTGGGGGATTCCGTCCTGGGCCATCTGACGGCGGACTATCTCTACCGCAGTTGCCCCGACATGCCGGAGGGGGGCATGACCCGCCTCCGGGCGGAGCTTGTCTGTGAACAGAACCTGCTCCGGGTGGCAAGGGAGCTCTCCCTGGGTGAGCAGTTGAAGCTCGGCAGAGGGGAGGAAATGACCGGCGGACGGGCGCGGCCCTCCATTCTGGCAGACGCGGTGGAGGCGCTCATCGCCGCGCTGTATTTAGACGGCGGTATCGAGGCCGTCCGCGCTTTTGTGCGGGAATATATCCTCTCTCATGCGGAGGAGGGCAATCCCGCGACCGAGATCATGGGCGATTACAAGACAGTTTTGCAGGAGCTTGTCCAGCGCAGCAGTGGGCGCGTCCTCAGCTACGAGACGCTCTCCGAGAGCGGCCCCGAACACAACAAGCGCTTTGTCTCGGAGGTGCGCATCGACAATAAGCCCATGGGTAAGGGGTCGGGCCGGAGCAAAAAGGAGTCCGAGCAGGCGGCGGCCCGCGAGGCGCTGAAGAGGATGGGTGAGTGAGAGTTTGGTAGGCGGATTACCTATTTCATGACGACAGGAGGATCACTATGGAATGTGTTAGGCAGATCATTGACAGTGAACTATTGGATAGACTCTACCTTCCGCGTCATTTGCGCAACCGCAAGGTAGAAGTGATTATTATGCCGGTGGAAAATGACGGCAATAGCAAAAAGAAACCAATCGAAAATTTGATCGGTATATTGCATGAGTACGCAAATCCGGATCTGATTCCTTTAGAAAAAGATGCGTGGGCAAGAGCGATGGAGGAAAAATATGCTGATCATTGACGCAAATGTTGTTTTACGCCTCATTCTCAATGACAATGAGAAAATGGTCAAAGAAGCGCGTACGCAATTATTGTCAGACACGTTTTTCCTCAAGCGAGAAGTGATTGCTGAAGTTGTCTATGTCTTATCCGGGGTATATAAAACGAAGAGAGATGACGTGGGAAAAGCTATACTTGAAGTGTTGGAAGCTGAGGGAGTACTTGTCGAATCAGAAGAT
>WQUU01000314.1 GCA_009781925.1 Bacillota bacterium
GTTGCCGCCGCCGGGGGGCACAACGTCCTGCTGGTGGGCCCGCCGGGGGCGGGCAAGTCCATGCTGGCCAAGCGGCTGCCGGGTATTCTGCCGGACATGAGCCGGCAGGAGTCGCTGGAGAGCACGGAAATCTGGTCTGTATTGGGCCTGACGGATAAAAAAAGGCCCATTATCACGGAGCGGCCCTTCCGCTCGCCCCACCACACGGTGTCCAATGTGGCGCTCTCCGGCGGCGGACTCAACCCCAAGCCGGGGGAAATCTCCCTAGCGCACAACGGCGTACTCTTTCTGGACGAATTGCCGGAGTTTCACCGGGACGTTCTGGAGGTTTTAAGGCAGCCGCTGGAGGACGGGATCATCAGCATCTCGAGGATAACCGGCAGCGCCAGCTTCCCCGCGCGCTTCATGCTGGTCTGCGCCATGAACCCCTGCAAGTGCGGCTGGTACGGCCACGCCTCCAGCCGCTGCCACTGCTCGGAGAAGTCGATCTCCCAGTACCATGAGCGCATCTCCGGGCCGCTCTTGGATCGCATCGACATCATCATCGAGACCCCGGCTCTGGAGTACGAGGAGCTGCGCAAGCATCCGAGCGCGGAGAAATCCGCCGCCATCAAGGCGCGGGTGAATAGGGCCCGGGACATCCAGCGCAAACGGCTAAGCGGCGGCAGCAACGCCCGCATGGAGCCGAAGGAGATCGCAAAATTCTGTGTCCTGGACGCGGAGTGCGACGCCCTCATGAAGCGGGCTTTTGACAGCTTAGGCCTCACCGCCCGCAGCTACGACCGCATCCTCCGCGTGGCCCGCACCATCGCGGATCTGGACGGCGCCGAGGGCATCGCGCCGATCCACCTGGCCGAGGCGGTGCAGTATAGGACTTATGATTTCCACGTGGGGGCGTGAGGGGGATAGAGATGATTAACAGCAATGAGTATTTTTTGGTTTTAGAAGACATTAAAACACGCATTAAAAAGGCCCAATACAAAGCAGTCTTAGGCGCGAACAGAGAACTGATAGTGCTTTACTGGAATATCGGGAAGGTTATTATTACCAACACAAAGTATGGCGCAAGGTTTGTTGAGAGTCTTGCTAGAGATATTAAGCTGGACTTCCCGGATGCAAAAGGATATTCTGTTCGTAACCTCAAATATATGCGTAAATTTGCCGAATTTGTGAACGACGAAGAGAAAGTGCATACAGTGTCTGCACTTTTGAGTTGGTCGCATAACAAGCTGCTTCTTGATAAAACAAAGACGCTTGACGAGTATTTATGGTACGCCAGTCAAACGGTTGAAAATGGGTGGTCTCTGTCCGCGCTGGAGCATCATGTTGAAGCAAAAACATATATCCGGCAGGGACTGGCCGGAAAGGTAAGTAATTATGGACAATCGCTCCCATCACCATTCAGCGGTCTCGCGTCCGATACACTGAAAAATCCGTATGTGTTTGATTTTGTTGAGCAGCGGGAGGGGATCATTGAGCGTGAAATAGAGCATGAGCTAGTTGCAAACATAGCAAAAACTATTTTAGAGCTTGGCACGGGGTTCGCTTTTGTTGGAAATCAATATCACATAGAGATCAGTGAAAAAGATTACTATATTGACCTGTTGTTCTACAATACGAAACTCCGCTGCTATGTGGTGATTGAGCTGAAAAACACTGAGTTTAAGCCGGAGTATGCCGGGAAACTCAACTTCTACCTGTCTGCCGTTGACGATATGCTTAAACATGAAACTGACAATCCGTCTATCGGAATTATGCTTTGTAAAACCAGGGATAGACTGACCGCTGAATACGCGTTAAAGGACATCAACAAACCTATCGGTGTCAGTGAATATAAACTGTCTGATTTTCTCCCCGCTGAACTGATAGACATGCTACCAAGCGCCGAAGATATTGAAAAGCGCGTGAATCTAAAATTTGACTTTTAATGTAAATTGAGAGTTCAAAAGGTTAAGTGTTTGACTAGGGCATTGGGACGCGAACCTCAGTCAGCGGGCGACGCGACCACCCCGCCCCCTCGGGGCACCCCTCCGGAGGAGGGGAATGCGCGCTGACAGCTCCCTGGAAGGGAGCCTTTGCAGGGCGCGGCGCCCTCGGCGTGCCGCGGCATCGGATCAGTTATATTGAGCGAGGGAGGTGCATATATGTTCAATGAGATTTGCGTTTACGAGGCCAAGATCGATAAGCAGGACGAGATTGAAGCGTTGATGAGAGAGGTCGCCGATTTTTATCTGACGCAGCCGGGTGTCATTGACGTGAAATACATCAAACGCACACACCGCCAAAAAGACTTTAACGCTGTGAGAGAGGGCGAACTGCCGATCAGATTGACGCGATATGTCGGAAAAGTTACCTACTTGCTCTATTTGGTTCTAGAGAACGAGGAGGCGCACGCGAAGTTGGCTGTGGTCGGATTGGAAAAATTTTATAAACGGTGGAATCGCTGTCTTATCACCATGCCTAAGATTTATCTCGGTGAAAATATCGTTTAGAATATAAGTGTTATCTGACTTGTAGATCATTCTATCATTCGGAGTATCCCATGCAAGACATCCTCCTCCTTAAAATCGGAGAGACCGTGCTCAAGGGCCTCAACCGCAGCTATTTCGAGCAGCGGCTCGAAACCGCCGTCAAGCGCCGCCTAAAGCCCTTCGGCGACTTCAAAGTCGCCACGGCCCAGTCCACGGTCACCGCCGAGCCGGTCGGCGAGGCCGACATGGACGGGGCCTTTGCCGCCATGCAAAAGGTGTTCGGCGTCGTCTCCGTCTCCCGCGCGGCGGCCTGCGCCAAGGACGCCGACGCCATCGCCGAGACGGCGATCCGGTATCTGGCGGAGGAGATGCGCCGCGCTAAGAGCTTCAAGGTCGAGAGCAAACGCGCGGACAAGCGCTTTCCCATGACCAGCATCCAGCTGTCCCAACACGTGGGCGGCCTGTTGGCCGAC
>WQUU01000315.1 GCA_009781925.1 Bacillota bacterium
TCATCTATCAAAACACGATCGACAGGGACATCATTATCTTCGGTATGCCGGCCTACGAGGCGGAGCGGGCCACGCGCGCCGGCCGCCCGCTGAGAGGCCGGGTTCACAGCGGTGCGCCCCTGGCGGCATGGGATATTGACAAGGCCCAATGAGTTAACGTTAACTTTTTCCAAATCTCGATTTGACCTGGGGGACAAGAGGGAGAGAACCTAAAATATAGACAACAGAAACCATGTAAAACTATTTAGTTTTGACGAATCACTCTTTGACCCCCTAAAATATGAATAAAATATGTTGACATTTTCTCGGCAATGTATTATTTTTAAGGAAGCAAGAAAAAGGTTTACCCAATTCAGACGCGAAGCAATGTCTCGGCAAGAAACCGACCCCAAATTATGATGCATGGAGGAATCAAAATGAAGAAGTCATTAGCTCTTTTCCTGGCGGTTCTTATGGTGTTTGCGCTTGTCGCCTGCGGGAACGGAGGGACTGCCACTACAGCCCCCGCCACCACGGCTCCGGCCACTACCGCTCCGGCGACCACGACGACCACGGCCCCGGCGACCACCGCTCCGGCGGCCACCACAGACCCCGCAAGCATGACCGGCGACCTGCGCGTCACGTACCAGGCGTGGATGGCCAGTAAGTACGACTTCGACAAAATGAAGGCGGATTTTGAGGCCAACCACCCCGGCGTTAACGTCGTTTACGCCCAGGTCGATACAGCCGACGTCACCACCAATATGCTCCAGTGGTCCCAGGGCAAGACGGACTGCGACATCGCCATCGGCGGCAGCCGCGAGATGGCCGTCCAGTACGCGGCAAAAGGTTACATCATCCCCTTTGACGACAGCTTCTTTACCGGCGATCTGGCCAAGGACAAATTCTTCGCGCCCTTCCTGGAACTCGGCAATATTGAGGGCACACAGTACATGGTGCCCTTCACCGGTGAGGTCATGTTCATCGTCTGCAACACACAGCTGATGAAAAACGCGGGGCTCGTCAACGCGGACGGCACCATCACCGCCCCCAAGACCTGGGACGACCTCTACAATTACGCCAAAGCGGCCACAGTGAAAAATGGAGATAAGCTTGTCACAACCGGCCTCTCCATCGACTGGGGCGCCAACTTTATGACCTACTCCTATCTCTCCTCCCTGCAGGGCATCAAGGGGAACATCTTTGAGGCGGACGGGCACACCATCGACTTTACCAGCGACAGCGTGACCTACCTGCTCAACATGTGGCGCCAGCTCGTGGCGGACGGCTTCACGCCCACCGATACCTTCGCCGACAATGACGCCGGGCGCACCAACTTTAAAGCCGGCAATGTCGCGATGCTGATGACGGCGGCTTCCCGCTGGATTGAGAGCCAGACCAACCTCGGCGGCCCCGGCACCACCTCCCTCATCCCGATCCCCGGCACCGACACGAACGGTTCGCTGGTGTACATCCACGGCGCGGTCATCCCGGTGTTCTCCCCGAAGATTGAACTCGCGAAGCTCTTTATCAAGGAGGAGCTGCTCAATTCGGATGTTCAAAAGAACGCCATGAACAAGACCGGCAAGATGTCCCCGCTGCTGGCCAACTATCAGGGCCTTACCGATCCCTATTGGCCGGTCGTCATCCAGGCGACCGAAAACGGCATCACAACTCCGCTCTACAAGGACTTCTCCAAGCTCGACACCGGTATCCAGACGGAGCTCCAAAAGTGCATCTCCGGCGCGCAGTCCGTCGCGGATACGCAGAAGAATTTGAGCACCCTGATCCAGAGCCTCGATCTGACGACAGGCTTAAAATAGCGAACGATTAAAGGATGCCTGTTGGGGAGTTGCGGCCGTATTGAAGCAAGTGTGGCCGCAATTCCCTTAACTGATAGAGAAGGGGATGTCGATGAGGAGAGGATCAAGCCGCCGTCTGAATAAACAGTTCCCGGGGTATGCGTTTATGCTTCCGGGTTTCCTATTTATTGCGGTTTATATGGCGTATCCGATGATACGCTCGCTGTACCTCGGCTTTACGCAGTACAATTTTGCCTTTGACGACAAGCCAATTTTTGTCTGGTTCGCAAACTATGTCAAGATGTTCAGCGATACCTATTTTCTCGACGCGCTGAAAAATACCGCCGTCTTTACGGTCGTGTTTCTTCCGAGCGTCATCATCATTTCATTGGTTATTGCCCTTCTGCTGGATCACGGTGTCCGCGCCTCCGCGTTCTTCCGGACTTGCATCTTCCTGCCGGTGATTGTGCCGCTGTCGCTGTCCGGCATCATTTTCCAGTGGATCCTCAATCAGAACTACGGCCTGCTCAACTGGTTTCTCTCGGATGTTCTCCACCTTGGAGGCCTGGCGCAAAACTGGCTGGGCGACCCGACCTGGGCGATGGTCAGTATCATCGTGGTCAGCCTGTGGAAAAACATTGGGCTCCTGGTGGTCATGTTCATGGCGGGGCTGCAGTCCATCTCCAACGACATCATCGAGGCCTCGCGCATTGACGGCGCCAACGTGATGCAGCGGACGTTCAAGATCGTTCTCCCCAACATCCGGGAGAGCTTTGTCATCTGCGGCATCTGGGCGATCATCCAAGCCGTAAAGGTCTTTGAGCAGCCGTTTATTATGACCAACGGCGGCCCGGGGACAGCCACTCTTGTGCTATACCAATACACGTGGCTGAACGCTTTCAAATACTTTGAAATGGGCTATGCCTCGTCCATCGCGTATTTCATGGGCATTGTCATATTGACGCTCTCCCTGCTGAATATGCGCATCAACAGGAGCGACGGGGATAGAGACGAGGCAAAACGGAAAAAAGAGCGCCGCCGCGCCATGCAGGCGGGAAAGAAACTGGGGGCGGGCGTATGAAAAAGAAATTCAGTGCCGCCAATCTCATTATTTTTATTGTTCTCGCCGTCATATCCTTTGTGTTCATCGTACCGTTTCTGTGGACGCTGCTCACCTCGGTCAAAACAGACGCGGAGATCTATACGTCGTCCATCGTGATCATCCCCAGCCAGGTGACCTTTGAGCATTATATCAAAGTCATTACCAAGATGGGCGAATTCCTAAAGTTTTTTAGGAATTCGGTGGTTACGTCTTTCTTTAGCGTGCTGTTCGTGGTCATCTTCAGCGCCACGATGGGCTACGCTTTCGCCAAGCTCCGGTTCAAATTCAAAAATATCTATCTCGGCTTTATCCTGATGATCCTTACGCTGCCCTATGTCATCTATCTCATTCCGATCTACCTCATGGAGTCGAAATTAAACCTCATAAACACCAATACGGGCCTAATCCTCCCGTACATCGCGACAAACCTGCCGATGGCCGTGTTTATCATGAGAGGCCAGTTCAACGGCGTACCGGATTCGCTGAGCGAGGCCGCGATCATCGACGGCTGTAACATGTGGCAGGTGTTTAGGCGGGTTGTCCTGCCGGTGGTAAAGCCCGGCATTGCGACGGTCATTATCTTCACCTTTATCAACGTGTGGGGTGAATTTACCTACGCGAGAACGCTGACCTCCACCTCCGCCGCTCAGACGCTGCCGGTCGGGATCACGTTTCTGCGGGACGAGGCCGCTTCCTGGCAATACGGCACACTGACCGCCACGATCACCATGTCCCTCATCCCTCTGCTGGCCATCTTCCTGAGTATGCAAAAATATTTCATCAAAGGAATCTTAGAGGGCGCGCTGAAGGGTTAAACTGCCGCGAGGAAGTGTCTGTAAATCGACAGTTGCGCCCGGTAACGCGACCAAGGAGAGCGCTATGGCAATGTTTGAGAGAGGAATATTCAGCGTGCGGCTTCCGGCGGAAGGGAGCACGGAAAAACAAGGCATGCCGCTGTTTTTCAGCATTCTGTTTCAAAATGTGTCCGAACTGCTGCGGCTAAATCTGCTGTTTCTGCTGTTTTGCCTTCCGGTGGTCACGATACCAGCGGCGATAACCGCCATGAGCAATGTCACGTTTAAAATGGTCAGGGAGGAAGTGTTCTTTTTCCGGGAGGATTTTATCGGGGCTTTCCGGCAGAATTTTTGGAAGTCGCTCGCCCTGGGAGGCCCGGCGCTTGTGATTTTGGCTGCGGCAGTTTTCCTCATTCCGTTTTACAGATCGGCGGTAGCGGTCAGCCCGGTGTTTTACGCCCCCTTGGCCCTCGTGGCGCTGACAGTAATTTTCGTCTTCCTCATGAGCCTGTATGTCTTCCCTTTGCTTGCGGCGGTTGAGCTGTCAATCGGCAAAATCATCCGCAACGCGGCGCTTCTGGCTCTTGTGCGGCTCCCCTATAACGCCCTGGCGCTTTTAAGCGCGGCGTTTCTCCTGCTCCTGGTGATACTGACGCTTCCGGTGTCGCTTCTGATCATTGCGGCCTGCCTTTTCTCCCTGTTCAGCTTGATCGGCTCGTTCTGCGCCTGGAGCGGGATTCGCAAATATGTCGTGAAAGGCGGATAAACCGATCGCACGGGTTAGCCTGCAAAACATAAAAAAGGTATATGGCGGGGATATCGCCGCCGTCACCGACTTCAGTCTGGATATCGCGGACGGGGAGTTTGTTGTCCTCGTCGGCCCTTCGGGCTGCGGAAAATCCACCGTCCTGCGCATGATCGCGGGGCTGGAGGAGGTCACCTCGGGGGAGATCATGATTGACGGGATCGTCGTCAACGACATGCCCGCCAAGGATCGGGACATCGCGATGATCTTTCAGACCTACACCCTCTATCCCCAGATGACGGTGTATAACAATCTGGCCTTTACCCTCCGGCTTAAAAAAGAGAATCGGAGGGAGATCGACCGGAGGGTTCGGGGCGCGGCTGAGATTCTGGGGATCACCAAACTGCTCGCGAGAAAACCGCGCGCCCTGTCAGGGGGGCAACGCCAGCGTGTGGCGATCGGCAGGGCAATCGTCCGCAATCCCAAGGCCTTTCTGATGGACGAACCGCTGTCTAACCTTGACGCCGCCCTCCGCAATCAGATGCGCGCCGAAATCGCGAAGCTCAGCCAGCGGATCCCCGCCGCCTTTCTCTATGTCACCCACGACCAGACCGAGGCCATGACTCTGGGCGACCGGATCGTGATCATGAGAGACGGTTTTATCCAGCAGATCGGCGCCCCGGAGCAGGTTTTTGAGCATCCGGCAAATCTGTTTGTCGCGGGATTTATCGGCAGCCCGCAGATGAATTTTTTTGACGCCGGACTCCAGGTGGAGAACGGCCGGTATCTCCTGTCAATTTTGGGTAGGGAGCTCGTCCTCCCGGACGAAAAACGGGAGATTTTGAGGAAAAATAACGTCGGGCCCGGCGCAGTTATAGCCGGGATCCGGCCCGAGCACATCAACCTGAGCGGCCTCGATTCCGCCTGGAACGCCGTGGGCCGCGTGGACGTCTGTGAGATGATGGGCAGCACGATTCAGGTTCGCCTGTCCGCCGAGGGACAGGAGGTGGTCGCGATCCTCCGGCGGGCGGATATCCCGGAAGCCTGCGGAATATTCAAGCCGGACGGCGAGATCAGCTTTACATTTGGGTCAAATATGTTATACTTGTTCGATAAGGCCACCGAAAAAAACATATTGGGCTGAAGAGGTTGAGGCGCTAGGGAGTGTGACATATGGCGGAGAAGATTTGTACCATAAAGGACATCGCGGCGGCGCTTGGCGTGTCCGCGACAACAGTTCACAAGGTTCTCTACAATAAAAAAGGGGTCGGCGACGAGACCCGGCAAAAAATACTCAACTATGTCGGCCAAAACAACTTCCGGCTCAATAAAGCCGCGTCCGCTCTGAAACGCAAGCCGATCAAGTTGGCGGCTCTGTTGATAGAGCCTGTCCGATCCAGGCGCTTTTTTTATGCCGACATTTTAAGCGGCGTGGCGAGCGCCCTGTCCGATCTGATGCCCTTTAATGTCGAACTTGTAAAATATTATTCCCCCCTGGAGGGCGGCGCGCAGGTTGAGATTTTGGAGCGGTTTCTACAGGAGCGCGGCGATGAGACAGACGGCCTGCTCCTCGTCCCAGCCCACGAGTCCAAGCTGACGGAAGTGTTGGGAAAAATCGCCAAAAAGGGCATTAAGATCGTCACCGTGAACAGCGATACGGAGACCGGCTCGCGGCACGCCTGCGTCACCAGCGACGCGCAGATGTCCGGCGAACTGGCCGGCGAGCTGCTGTGCGATCTGGGGATCGGCAGGGGCGGCCAGGTTTTGCTGCTCGGCGGCAACCGCGACATGTATAACCACCAGCGCACTTCCCGCTCCTTTCTGGCTTATATGCAGCAGGAGCGCCCTGACGTTGATATTCTTGAAATCTATGACAGCCAGGACGCGGACGGCGTGGAGCGCAAATTGAGGAAATTTTTGAGGCTGTTTGAGGGCGTTGCGGGCATCTATTGCAACACCAGCATCAACACCCTGAATATGTGTAAAATCGTCCGCGATATGGATCTGGGCGGGAAGCTGCCGGTTATCGGCAGCGACGTATTCGCGGAATTGATCCCCTATTTTGAAGACAGGACGCTCACAGCTGTCATATACCAAAACCCCACGCAGCAAGGCTATCAGGGGCTTCAGACCCTTTTTGAGCTGACGACGGGGGGAACCCGCGTGCCGGAGCGTTTTGAGATGCGTACCGGCATCACTTTCCGCAGTAACGCCCGGAGTTTTTTGGGCGGCAAGGCGGAGTTAGTTTGAGATAAGGAGATAAAGGACTTGAAAAACTTTTTGGGCGGCGATTTCTTGCTCGGAACGGGCTCCGCGTCCGAGCTTTACAATGCGCACGCGGCGAAAATGCCGGTCATTGATTACCACTGCCACATTGACCCGCGGGATATCGCCGAGGACAAGAGATACGCCTCGATCACGGAGCTCTGGCTCGGCGGCGACCATTACAAGTGGCGCGCAATGCGTTGCAACGGGATTGCCGAGCGGGAGATCACCGGCGCGCTCCAGAGCGATCCGTTTTTGGTATTTCGGCGCTGGGCGGAGACGCTGTGCCGCGCCGTCGGGAATCCGCTTTACCACTGGAGCTATCTGGAGCTGAGGCGCTACTTCGGCATCGACGATATTTTAACCCCCCAAAACGCCCGTGACATTTATGAACGCTGTAACGCCCGTTTGCGGGACGCGGACATGAGCGTGCAGGGGATTATCAGGCGCTCGAACGTCAAGGTGATCTGCACGACCGACGATCCCGCCAGCGATCTGCGCTGGCACAGGGTGATCGCGGAGGGCGCGAAAGACTTCGACACCGCGGTTCTCCCCGCGTTCCGCCCGGACAAGGCGCTCAATATCGATCAGCCGGGGTTTTCACAATATATGGAGCTTCTTTCGGAAGCCGCGGGCATGGAGATAAAAAGCTTCGCGGATTTAAAGACCGCGCTCCGGGCGCGCGTGGATTATTTTCACGCTTTCGGAGGCCGCGCGTCCGATCATGCAATCGACTGCCCGCTGTACGCCGAGGCGGACGAGGCGGAGCTTGAGGCGATCTTCAAGCGGGGCGTCACCGGCGAACGCATGGACAAGACCGATGCGGACAAACACAGAACCGCCCTGCTGCTCTTTCTCGCGGGCCTTTACAGGGAGCGCGGCTGGGTCATGCAGATCCACTTCGGCTGCATCCGGAACAACTCCGCGGAGAGCTTCGCGCTCCTGGGGCCGGACACGGGGTTCGACTGTGTGGGCAACAGCCGGGGCGCGCGGGAGCTGGTCAGCCTGCTCGACGCGATGGAGCGGCGTGATGGCCTGCCGAAAATGGTGCTCTACTCCCTGAATCCCTGCGACAATGAGATCATCATGTCCATCGCGGTCAGTTTTGAGCGCGACGCCGGCGTCCCGGCCCGCATCCAGCTCGGCAGCGCCTGGTGGTTCAACGACCACAAGATCGGGATGGAAAAACAGCTCACCGATTTTGCGAATCTCGGCGTGCTCGGCAATTTTATCGGTATGCTCACGGACAGCCGCTCCTTCCTGTCGTACACTCGGCATGAGTATTTTAGGAGAATCCTCTGTAATCTGATCGGCGGATGGATGGAAAACGGGGAGCTCCCCGCCGATATGGACAGCATCGGCGCGCTGGTGGAGGACATCTGTTATAACAACGCGGTCAGCTTCTTCGGTTTCGATGTCTGAGACAGGAGCGGTAGCGAATGGCGGTTTTTAACACCAGTCTCAGGGATTCTCAATCCACAGACGTCGAACCGATTGCGCCGGAAAACTTTGATTTTGACGCGTATTGCGATTACGAGGCGGGTCTGCTGCCGGCGAACAGCGCGTTTGCCGGGGCAGAGAGCGGGCTCCTGGTGTATCGGCGATTCCGCGCTGACGGGGTCTTTTATGATAAATGCAAAAATCCCGGCGAATCGCTCGCGCTCCAGCTTGGCGCGCTTCAGGCGAGCATGGCGTACAGGGCGGATATCGCCAATTTCCTGGAGCCGTGGTACGGGATCGGATATATTACCTCCTGCTTCGGGTCGAATTATAGCTGGAGACCCGGACAGGCTCCGGAACCTGAGATAAAGTTTGGCTCCTGCGCCGAGATTCTGGCGCAGGAGCCAAAGCCGATCAAGGATACGCCCATCGGGAAACATATTCTTGAAATGATCGAGTATTTTCTGGATCGGACAAAGGGCCGGATGCCCGTGTCCTTTACGGATATTCAGTCCCCGCTGAATATGCTGTCCTACCTGATGCCGACGACGGAGCTGTTTATGGAGTTCTATTCCGACCGCGAGGGCCTGCGGCAAGCCGCCGCGCGGGTGGCCGATTTGCTGACGGACTTTTTGCGGGAACAGGCGAAGCTCATCGGCGGCGCCCTGGCAAAACCCGGGCACGGGTTTGCCAGCAGCCGGGTTTTTCACGGCGTAGGCGCCAGTGACGACATGTCACTGATGCTGTCGGCCGGCGATTATGAAGAAATTTTTATGCCGTTGGATGAGCAAATCGGGGAGCCGTTCGGCGGATTCTGCTACCACTCCTGCGGAAACTGGGCGGCCAAAATCGACATGGTCAGGCGTTACCGCAATATCCTCACCGCGGACGGCGCGTTCGGCCCCGAGACAGACCCCGCGCCGAACGACCCGGCGCTTTTCGGCCGGAAATTCGCCGGATCCGGCGTCTGCCTGAACGCCCGCTGTGTTGGGAGAGCGGATGACGTGTTTCCGGTGTTTCAAAAACTCTGGCGCCCGGCGCAAAAGCTCATCGCCGTCACCTACTGTCAGACGCCGGAGGAACAGGACATTTTATATGGCAGACTCCACGCGCTGACGGGAGGGGGGTCGCAATGCGCATAAAATATGGGATCACCTTCCACCCGAAGTGGTGGAACAAAAATGCCGGGATCGACTTCTCGCAGCCGTTTTTCGATGATCCGGCCTATAGAATGGACTGTGACGTCAGAATGCGCGGCTGCCTGTATGAGCATTTCGGCGACTTGGGCGTCGGCGAAAAAGCGCCCGAACCGAGGCCGCTTCTGGGAACCGACCTGCTGGCGGCGGGGTATCTTTACTCAGAGCTTTTGGGCTGTAAGATTGTTTATGAGCCGGATGACTCGCCCAAGGTGGTCAGTCCGGGACTTCAGGCGGATGAGATATCCAAAATCAAGGCCCCCGATCTGGATGAGAGCCCCGTGTGGGCACGAACCCAAAGGCAGATAGACTGGCTGCTTTCAAAGTGCGGCCGGGTGGAGACGTATGTGAACCTCATGGGCATACAAAACGTCGCGATGGATCTGATGGGGCAAAATTTATTCACGGCATATTACACGGATGAGGAGGAAGTGCGCGGCCTGCTGGAGGAGATCTATCTGCTCACACGGGACGCCGGCAGGCGTTTCCGGGCGCTGTCCCCCGACAACGCGGGCGGCGTGACGGCGATCGTCCGGGATGTCATGCCCGCGTGCTATATCAATTCGAACTGCTCCGTGGAGATGATCTCCAACGCGCTGTATGAAAAGTTCCTCCTGGAATATGACCAGAAGCTCTCCGATGATTTTGGCTGTTTCGGCGTCCATCACTGCGGAGCGAGCATGGAACATGTAGTCGAAGGCTATTCTAAGATCAGAGGGCTTTGCTTTGCTGAAGCGGGCGCGGGGTCGGATCTCGCCGCCGTGAGGCGCGCGCTTGGGGGTATCAGGATCAACGCGCGCTACTCCCCCGTGGCGCTGATCAGCGAGTCGGAGGACACGATCGCGGCAAATGTGAAACGGTTGTATGACGGCGGAAAGGCTCCGGCGGGGAGAGGGCTGCTCTCCCTTTCCTGCGTCGGGATAGACGACCAGGCGCCGGACGGGAATATCAGGGCATTCCTTAAAGCGTGCAGGGAGTTATAAAAGACATATTTTCTATAAAAAGCTCGTTGAAACGCGGATGATCCGCGAGATTGATCTCCGAAACAGCGGCGAACAGTTTCCCCATGTCCGCCCGCGCCCTCTCCGGTGACAGCAGCAGGCGGGCCGCGCCTCCCAGCGAGGCGTTGCCCACGGCGCGCACCTTGTCCTTAAGCTCCGCGGGCAGCAGACCGACGGTGACGGCGCTGTCCACACACAGCGCCTGGCCGATGCCGCCCGCCAGATACACCGGGCCGAGCGTTTCATAATCCAGCCCTGCAGTCTCGAGCAAAATCTCCAGCCCGGAGCGCACGGCGGATTTGGCCAGCTGCAAATCGCGTATCTCTTTTTGCGTAAACAGCGCGGGCGCGCTGTCCGCAAGGAGGCCTGTCTCGTCTACAGCCCCCTCGCGGACGAGACGAGCCAGATCATCCAGCACACCGGACGCCCCGCCGCCGTGGGACGAACCCTCAAACGCCGGGCCAGCCGCCGTGGCGGTGACGGTCAGCCTGCCGTGATCGTACAGAGCCATCTCGCCGTTGGTGCCGAGGTCGATGAGCAGAAAACGCTCCGGAGCGCCGGGCAGAATGCTCAGAAGTCCCGCTGTGATGTCGCCGCCGACAAAACCGGCAAACCATGGGACGATGACCACCGGGCAGCTGTGCGTGGACACGCCGAACACATCCCGGAAGTCAAACTGCTCCTCCGGCCTGTGCGCCGGCTGAAAAGGGGACACGCCCAGACTCTCACAGGACAGCCCCAGCAGCAAATGGGTCATCACCGTGTTCCCGGCGGCGACGATCTCCTCGAGCTGGGGGTTGTCAACGCGGGCGTCCAGCAGGGTTTCAATGCCAAGCGCGATATTCTCCACGATCAAACGGCGCATGTCCGCAAGCGCGCCGTGGCCGGCGGCGCCGATGCGCGAGATCACATCCGGGCCGTAAGCCCTCTGCGGATTCATAAAGCTGTGCCGCGCGGCGCACACGCCTGTCCTCAGGTCAAACAGAGCCATGACGACATTGGTGGTGCCGATGTCCACCGCCGCGCCAAAACCCTGCCGCGCCTCGACATGCTCCGTGCCCGCCGCATAGTCCTCCAAAATGGCAAAGCTCCCGCACTTCCCGCACAGCAGGCAGTTTCCGATACAGCTTTCCGACCGGGTTCGATTCATAGACGATTTGTTGTCCGCCTTTTCCGCAACGATTGAAAAGTAAAGATAAACCGGCGTTGGTTCTGGCACGATTAGACGATTCAATTTTACTTTCGGAGGTCACTTTTATGCAAGAGATTTTTGACAGCATTTCCGCCGCCCTACAGGCCGGCAAGGCCAAGGCGGTCAAGGAACTGGTCGAACAGGCGCTGGCGGAGAACATTCCGGCCAAGGATATTCTGGAGCAGGCGCTGCTGCCCGGTATGGACGTCATTGCCGTCAAGTTCAAGAATAACGAGGTTTATGTGCCCGAAGTGCTGATCGCGGCGCGGGCCATGAATACGGGTACGGCGTTATTAAAGCCCTACCTGGCCGAGAGCGGCGCAAAACCTGTCGGCAAAGCCGTCATCGGCACAGTCAAGGGCGACCTGCACGACATCGGCAAAAACCTGGTTCGCATGATGTTCGAGGGCAAGGGGATCGAGGTTGCCGATCTGGGCGTGGACGTATCGCCGGAGCGATTTCTGGAGTCCTACCGCAGCGAGAAGCCGGATATTGTCGCGCTGTCGGCGCTGTTGACCACGACGATGCCGGAGATGAAAGACATTGTGGACGCTTTTGTGGCGGCTGGGGTGCGTGATCAGGTCATCATCATGGTGGGCGGCGCGCCGGTGACCGACAGCTTCCGTGAGAGTATCGGCGCGGACATCTATGCGGCGGACGCGGCGTCTGCGGCTGAGGAAGCGAAAAGGGCCATCCTGCGCAAAAGAGGCGAGCGCGCATGAACATGGTGCAGTGGATCGGTTCTGCTGCAGCGCAGCACAGGCCCATGCCCGTGCTGTCTTTTCCGGGGGCGCAGCTTCTCGGGGTCACGGTTCGCGAATTGGTCAGCAGCGGAGAAAAGCAAGCCGCCTGTATGAAGGCCGTCGCAGACCGCTATGATCCGCTGGCCTCGGTCAGCTTGATGGATCTGTCCGTGGAGGCCGAGGCTTTCGGCAGCCCGGTACGCTTCTCGGACGATGAGGTGCCCGCCGTGACAGCCGCGGTGATCAGGGGAGAAGCTGATCTGGAGGCGCTGGAAGTCCCCGCGGTAGGCACTGCCCGCACCGGCGAGTATGTGGATGCCATCCGCCGCGCCAAAAAACTGATTGCCGGCGTCCCCATATTCGCCGGATCTATCGGGCCCTTTTCCCTGGCGGGACGGCTGATGGATATGACCGAGATCATGGTCTTGTGTTACGAGGAGCCGGAACTGGTTCATAGGGCACTTGAAAAGGCGACGCAGTTCCTGATCCAATATAACGCGGCTTTCAAAGAAGCCGGTGCGGACGGCATCCTGATGGCCGAGCCCGCCGCCGGGCTGCTCTCTCCCGCGCTGAACGGGGAATTTTCTGCGCCTTACGTAAAACGGATCATCGAGGCGGTACGGACGGACGGCTGTGTGTTCCTCTACCACAATTGCGGCAATACGATTCCGCTGATTGCGCATATTTTGGAAACTGGCGCCAAGGCGTTTCATTTTGGCAACGCCATTGACCTGTCAAAGATGCTGCCGCTGGTGCCGAACGACATACCGGTGCTCGGCAACATGGATCCGGTAGGGCAGCTCCGCAAAGGGACTCCAAATTCCGTGCGCCAATCGGTGCTGAATCTGTTAAGCAGATGCGCGGAGTACCCCAATTTCATTTTGTCTTCCGGCTGCGATATTCCTCCCGCCACGCCGCTGGAGAATATTGACGCATTTTTTGACGCGGCCAAGGAGTTCTACGGCAACTAAATGAGGCCCTGTCCGCGCCCGCCGTCCGGGACACCGTAAGCGGCGCATGTTTGATCGTGAACGGAGGGTCTCTCAAACCGGACAAGCCCTTGACACCGATCCGCAAGAGCCGCCTGGCGCTGAAGCAGATACCGGGCGATAAACTCCCGCGGTTCTGAAACCACATCGGTCACGGGCGGTTCGAAGGGAATGCTTTTTATCAAATTCAGAAGTTCCCGCTCTGTAAGCCTCCGCACATAGATCGGCTTCCCGACATGATGGATTAATGCCGCGAAGTCCCTTATTAAGAGATCGTCCGGCGCGCGATTGGGGTAGCCGCGCGCGATGAGCGCGATGTTGTGATCATACAGGGGCGCGAGGGATAAAATCTCCCCGGTGTCACTGTCACGCAGGACACCGAAATTGTTCTCATGCCGATCCATGTTATAGATCAATCCGTCGAAGTAGCACATCCGCACATACTGTGACGCGATGCTTGTATCAAGCCCTCGAAGTGTTTCATAGATTTTCACATAATCCGATTGATCCCCGATGATCCCTATAGCGGGCTCGAAATCAACCCGGGCGTCATCCGTAAAGTCGCGGCTCTTGATAAAATCACCCGCCGTAGCATACTCCGCCATATTGAGGCCCAGGAGCTTTCCGATGCGGTAGGCCAGCAACTCCGAGAACAACTCCTCCGGCTTCCCGGCCTTAACCATCCACCACTGCCCATTCTCCAACCGCCAGCACTTTTCAAAGCTGCCGATGTTGGTGAGCTCCGGGGTTCGGCTTGGGGGCTGGTCGAAAGAATTCACATCCCCGGTCAGCGCGAGCTTGTCAAAGCGGTTCACCTGAAAGCGCACATCTTCACATCGCAGCGTTTCATCCTCTAATGGTTTCACCCAGTAGTTATCCGTGATCATGGCGGCATTGACCGCCAGAACCGTCGACAGGTCGTCTTTTGCCTCTAACCGCAGAGCGCGCTTTAGCAGCCGGGAGTTGGTGCGGTGCCCGTCAATGGCGCGCGACTCCAGCCACGCCTGCGCGTTCCCCGTGCGCTGCAAAAACAGAGGGAGACGCGCCGGGATGATCGGCTCCACGGCGCCGCTCATGATTTTTGCGATGGGCGTATTTTTTGATAGCAGCAATAGATCCTGCACGCGCAGCCCTCCTGTTCCCGGAGAATCTTGTACGGTCATTGTACCATAGAATTCCTGGCTCAGCAAATGGTTTCGAATGAATCAGACGGAAACCGGCGGGGACTGCATATCCTCGGCGGCAGACTTCAGCGCCTCCGCTAGTCTTTAAAATACTGCGCGAACCAAGCCATGATCTCTTCCAGCCTGCGCACCCGGTGTTTGGGTTTGCCGCTGCGGGAGAGCTCATGATTTTCACCGCGGAACAGGCAGAGCCGCGCGGGGACGCCATGGTATTTGAGCGCGGTGAACATCTGCAGGCCCTCGGCGAGCCAGCAGCGGTAGTCCTCGTCCGAATGGAGAAACAGCGTGGGTGTTTTGACCCGATCCGCATATTTGAGCGGTGAAGCCTCCCACAGTTTCTCCTCATTCTCCCAGGGCGTGGCGGCGATCTGATCAGGGCTGAAGAAATAGCCGATGTCGGTCGTGTTGTGCATGCTGATCCAGTTTGAGATGCTGCGCATCGAGACCGCCGCGCGGAATTTGTCCGTGTGCCCGATGATCCAGTTGGTCATAAAACCACCGTAGGAGCCGCCGCAGACGCCGAGCTTTGTCCGGTCGATCTGGGGATAGGCGCCGCAGGCCGCCTCCGCAAAGGTCATCAGGTCGCTAAAATCGACGGTACCGTAGCGTCCCCGGAGATCCGCGAATTTGTCACCCCTGCCGTCGGAGCCCCAGGGGTTGCAGATCAGGACGAAATAGCCGGCGTTCGCGTAAATCTGGTTTTCGTGGAAAAACGTATCGCCATAGGCGGTTTTCGGCCCGCCGTGGATGTTCAGAACCGCCGGATATCGCTTGTCCGGGTCAAAGTCCACCGGCTTTAAGACAAATCCTTCGACACTCTCCCACTCCCCCCGCGCGTCCAGACGCTCCGGGGCGGAGATTTTTTTGTCCCGCAGCGCCTCGCCGTTGAATGCGCTGAACTTCTCAATTTTTCCGTCTTTGAGCAGAAACAGCTCCTGCAAAAAATCCGCGCCGAGCCCGTAGTAGAGGATTCCGTGCGGCGTGACGTCGAAGGCGTCAAAGGTCGGGGACTGGGTCAAAACCGTATCGAGTCTGCCGTCCGGATGGAGCAGGCGCAGACTGTTCCGCACGTGGTCTGGCGCGCAGTAATAGATGTCCCCGCCGACGTGCCGGAGGCACGCGCCGCCGCCGAAGCGGCTGTCGGAATTCGTCTGGCCATACCCCTCGTCCGGGGCGCAGAGGAGGGCGGTTTCCCCATCTCTGACGGTATAGAAGCGGGGGTTCTCCTCCAGACCGTAGCTGTCGCCCGGGGAGGCCAGCATGACGAAACCGTCTTCGGTGAAATCGATCCAGTGGATCGCGTATGTCCCGCCCGCCGCGACGGTTTCGGTTTTTCCGGAGGCGAAGTCGTAGCAATAGGCTCCGTCCTTGAGCGTCATCTTGTCGGTGAAGCGGTTCGCGGCGAAGACGACCTGACTGCCCCGGAGATTGAAACAGCCCACGTTTGTGAACTCGTCCGTGACCGGGGTCATGGACTGATCCTTGAGGCTGAAGATGGAAAGCCTGTTCCGCTTTTTGTTTGTAAAACCCTCGCCGTTCGACCAGAAGGGGGATCTCGTCCAGAACTTCGTAATCGCGCGCCTCCTCATCGGTTCCGTCGCGGCCGCCGACCCCGCAGACCAGCGCGAAGCTGTCATCGCTCACTTTTTTGATGTCGCCAACCTCAAAGGGTACGCGGAAGAACTCCCCGGCCTCGCCGCCGCGGAGGTCGAGCTTATAAAACACCGTCAGCTTTTCGCCTTTTTTGGTTTTCTCTTTGTCCGCCTCGGCCCGCAGGGCGGGGAAGAGGATCGCGTTGCCGTCCAGCCAGAGGAAGCTCTTGCAGTCCCCGGCGGTGGTGAGCTGCCTGATCTCCTTCGTCAGGAGGTCGATGACATACAGATCGCTCTTGTAGCCATTTGCCTCCCAATCCGCCCGGCTGACCACAAAGGCGGCGCGGTTCCCGTCCGGTGACGCCTCGAGCTTTGAGAGATAGCGGTAGTTCAAAAAATCCTTGATCTGCAGATTTTCCATGGGTGGCTCCTAAAATTATTTGACTTCTTTTACTATACTGCACTATAATACATCCCAGGGACTTTTTCAATGAAAACATCGTGCGGAGGCGCAAAATGGAAAATATCCGTATTGAGCTCACAAAAACGCCGAAGGCCAAGCCGGAGATCAAAGGCATCCCCTTCGGCACCCACTTCACCGATCACATGTTCCTCCTCGACTATGAGAAGGGGAGGGGCTGGTTTGATCCCCGAATCGTCCCCTACGGCCCCATCTCCCTTCCGCCCTCGGCCATGGTGTTCCACTACGCCCAGGAGATCTTTGAGGGGCTGAAAGCCTACCGCACGCCCGCCGGGGGGATTCAACTCTTCCGCCCGGAGGAGAACATCGCGCGCATGGCCGCGTCCTGCGAGCGGCTCTGTATCCCCGAGATTCCGGCTGAGCTGTTTCTCGCCGCCCTCAAAAAGCTGGTGGAGGTGGAACGGGACTGGGTGCCCGCGGAACCGTCGGCCTCTCTGTATCTGCGCCCCTTCGTCATCGCCACGGATCCCCACGTGGGAGTCCACGTCAGCCACGGCTATCTCTTTGCCATCATCGCCTGCCCTGTGGGCAGCTATTACCCCGAGGGGATGAGCCCCGTGAAGATTCTCATCGAAGCCGAAGACGTCCGCGCCGTGCGCGGCGGTACGGGCACCGCCAAGTGCGGCGGCAACTATGCGGCCTCCCTGCGGGCCCAGGAGCGGGCCGGCGAGTTGGGCTACTCCCAGGTGCTCTGGCTGGACGGCGTGCACCGGGAATATATTGAGGAAGTGGGCGCCATGAATGTCATGTTCAAGCTCGGCGGCAAGATCGTCACCCCGGCTCTGCTCGGCACCGTCCTGCCCGGTATCACGCGGAAATCCTGTATTGAACTCCTGCGCGGCTGGGGCTATGTCGTGGAAGAGCGGGAAATTTCCGTCACGGAGCTCCTCCTGGCCATCGACAGCGGCGACTTGGAGGAGGCTTTCGGCACCGGAACCGCCGCGGTCATCTCCCCCATCGGCGAGATCGCCTACGCGGGAAAAACCCACGAGGTCTCCGGCTTTCAAATCGGCGAACTGACCCAAAAACTCTACGACACCCTCACCGGCATCCAATGGGGAACGGCCCCCGACCCCTACGGCTGGTGCGTCAGGGTGTGTTGATGTCGCGGCAGATGTGGTGATTGTCAAACGGACAAAATAAAATCAACCATAGAGGGTTGATTTTCGTGAGTATATGTGGTAAAATAAACATATAGCAAGGGCAGTAGCCTCTTGCGTCAGGAAGCTAACCTATTCCACCATGATTAGCTCAAAAAGAGCCGTCACCTGGCAGGGCGACGGCTCTTGCCTTTGATACGCAACGTTACGGTGAATCCACCGATATGAAACGTAATCGTAATTGGCATATTTAGGCACTACTGAAAAAGCCTACACACGCACAGCCGCAGGGAAAACGAGCTAATTTGTGGTATACTGGACGCAAGGAAAACCTGGAAACACCCTTAAAAA
>WQUU01000316.1 GCA_009781925.1 Bacillota bacterium
CCGCCTATGACCTCTATGATCTGGGCGAATTTGACCAGAAAGGCGCAGTCCCGACCAAATACGGCTCCAAGGACGAGCTCCTCGCGGCCATAAAAGCTCTGCATGACGCAAAAATTTCCGTGTACGCGGACATCGTATTGGATCACAAGATGGGGGCCGACGGCTGCGAGAGCGTCGCAGCCGTCGACTGCGATCCAAACAATCGCAATGAGACCGAAGGCGGCGAGACGCAAATCGGCGCTTGGACACTGTATAACTTTCCGGGCCGCGCAGGCATGTATTCGGATTTTGTGTGGCACTGGAACCACTTTAACGGCATCGACTGGGACGAGACGCGCAGGCGAAACGGCGTATTTCTGTTCGAGGGCAAGCACTGGGATACCCCGGTGGACGCAGAAAAAGGAAACTACGACTATCTGATGGGCGCGGATATCGACCTGGAAAACCCGGAAGTGGTGAGCGAGCTCAAGAGCTGGGGGCAGTGGTTCGTCCGTCTGACGGACGTGGACGGATTCCGCTTCGACGCCGTAAAGCACATATGCTTCACTTTTTACAAGGATTGGATTGAGACCCTCCGCCGGGAGGAAAAGGAGGAACTCTTCTCCGTGGGCGAATACTGGAGCGCCGATCTGCGGGCGCTCAAAAACTATCTGAGTGCCACAACCTACGATTTTTCCCTCTTCGACGTGCCGCTGCATTATAAATTTCTGCAGGCCGCCACCAGCAACGGCGCGTTTGATCTGCGCACCATCTTTGACGGCACGCTCACCGGAGATGATCCTGTCAAATCCGTCACCTTCGTCGACAACCACGACACCCAGCCCGGACAGGCGCTCCAATCCTTCATCCCCGCGTGGTTCAAGCCCTTGGCCTACGCCTTGATCCTGCTGCGGCAGGAGGGCTACCCCTCGGTGTTCTACGGCGACTATTACGGCATCCCGCACGACAGCATCCCCGCCGGGCGGCCATGGCTCTCTCCCCTGCTGCGCGCGCGGCTGGAATGCGCCTACGGCTCTCAGAACGACTACTTCGACGACCCCGGCCTCATCGGCTGGACGCGGGAGGGGGACGACGAACATTTGGGCTCCGGCCTGGCCGTAGTGCTCACCGACGGCTCCGGCGGCGAAAAAAATATGCGCGTCGGCCCACGGCACGCCAACGCGCGGTTTTATGACTGCACCGAAGGCTTTCCCGATCCCGTGACCCTTGACGGCGACGGCTGCGGCGCTTTCCCGGTTCACGGCGGGTCTGTTTCGGTGTGGAGACCTTTTACGCAACCGTAGGGGCGGCCCTATGTGGCTCCCGGCGGCCACGCAGAGCCTCCCCTATAATAAATCGATCGCCCTGTGCGGACAGAATTCGTGACAGCAATAGCAGCGGATGCATTCCTTTCCGTTGATGGCGGCTCTCTTGTCCCGGATCACGATGCACTGCTGCGGGCAGAGGCGGGCACAATCGCCGCAGCCGACGCAATTGTCCTTGATCGTCGGCACAGCGTCGCTCTTGTGGCTTGAGGCGGGTTTGAAGTTCGACCGGAGCGGCGCGGGATCGTCGCCGAGCCACATCAAGAGAGCGGGCTCCTCCGGCACGAGACCGCGCGAGGCGGCCTCCCGCAGGATCGCCACACTGTCCAGACGCAGTCCCATCAGGTAGCACTGTGCCAGATCGACGGCATAGGGAGAAACCCCGCCCGCGATGACGCGCAGATGCTTCGGGTCGCCGCCGTTCGGCCCGGCGCCCTCCATTCCCCAGACGCCGTCCAGGATGCTGAAGCCGGGGCGCACGCGCTCACAGAGATCCACTATCATGGCCGCGAAATCCTCGCGCTTTGGAAATCTCCGATGCAGATTGGGTTTTCCCATCCCAGGCACACAGCCAAACAGATTCTTCACACAGCCGGTCATCGACATGGATCCGTGGGTTTTCGCCTTACCGACCGACACCACCAGCTCCGCGTCCAGCACAGGCCCCAGCAACTCCAGCGTCTGCACAATCCGCCCCTCCGGGACAGACACTTCCCTGCTGGAGGTATCGAAGGACAGCGCCGCCCCGCTGCGCTGTGCGGCCCCCGTCATGCCGCATCTGCCGTAGAGCAGTTTGAGCAGTGTTTTGCTGTGCGGCGCGCCAGTGGAGTCGATGACTGACACCGAAGCGCCCGCCTTCACGAAGGCGGCGCAGACCGCCTCAACCACGGCGGGATGGGTCGTGGCGGCGCCCTCCGGCTTGCGCGGCAGCAGGAGATTCGGTTTGACCAGCACGCGTTTGCGGCCGTTCAAGATGGCGCTCGCGCCGCCAAAGACGTCCAGGATGCGGCCAACCGCGGCGGCAGCCTCCTCATACGCGTCACACCGGGCGATAAATACGCGGGTTTCCATGGGTGGGTCTCCTTTTCTTTTCTGGATTGCTTCGCTTCGCTCGCAATGACGGACAAGTCTATCCGCAGCAGCCGCTGCCGCAGCCACAGGACGGCGCTTCGCCGGTGAACCAGCTCGCGATGATCGCCGCCGCGCAGCCGACGCCGGCGTTGACCCCGATCGCGCCCGCGGGGCAGTTCAGCGCGCAGGCGCCACACTCCATGCAGGCGTCTCTGTCGGCAATTTGCGCTTTTTTGCCGGCGAGCTCAAATACGCCGTGGGGACAGACCTCCGCGCACTTGCCGCAGCCGATACATTTGCCGCTGTCGAGCGTCAAGCTCGCCACATCTTTTAAATATCTGTGCCTCATTTCGATTTCCTCCCGCCAAACAGATGCGCGCCAAGGATCAGAGCCCCGCCGGCGGCGGCAGCGCCGACGATCAGCGGCAGCGCTTTTTTCATTTCCTTTGTGACGCCGGAGGGCGACGTATAGGTGGAGCTGCCCGTAAAGTTCATGGCGGCAAATGCGGAGACTGCCGGCATGAGCAGC
>WQUU01000317.1 GCA_009781925.1 Bacillota bacterium
TATACCCCATTTGACTTCCATTGGCAAGTGCACACCGTCACCCACACCCCCGCCGGCAGCAGCGCCAGCCCGTAGCCGCGTACCGCGCAGTACAGCCCCGCGATCAGCAGGGCGCAGCCGGTCGCCATCCCCAGAACGACCATCACTTTTTCCGGCAGAAATATCCCCAAGACCCGTCCCCCGTCCAGCATGGGGGCGGGCAGGAGGTTGAAGGCCGTGAGCGCGGCGCTGACCCCGGCGGCGCACAACAAAAATTCGCTCTGTAGCCGCCGCCCCAATACGGAGGCTGTTAGGGCGAAAACCGCGCCGAACGCGGGGCCCATGAGCGCGCAGAGACACTCAGCGCCCCGGCCCAGCACGCCTGAGTAGTTCAATGAAAAACCCCCGATTTCCAGCCGCAGCTGCCGGAACCTGGCCCCGCAGAGGCGCAGGGCTAGGGCGTGTCCCGCCTCATGAACCAGCACGGCGGGGAGCATGGCGGAGAACACGCCGCTGCTGTCAAAAAAATACAGCGCCGCCAGGAGTAACGCCGGAACCGCACCCACACTGACGCGCGGCCTGTTCGTCACGTCAGATAGTACCCCGGATTGAGATAGACGCCGTCGTGTCGGAGCTCAAAGTGCAGATGCGGCCCGGTGACCTCCCCTGTCGCCCCGGAGAGCGCGATGACATCCCCCTCGCTGACCGCCTGCCCCGCGCTGACCAGCACCTTGCTGCAGTGGGCGTAGAGGCTGCTGTACCCGTCCGCGTGGCTGACGATGACATAGTTGCCGTAGCCCGCGTCCTGGCCCACTGTGGCCACGGTTCCGTCCGCGAAGGCGTGGATATCCGTGCCCGAGTTGACAGCCAAGTCGACGCCGTAGTGAAATTTCACGACATGCTCAATGGGGTGCAGGCGGAAGCCGAAACCGTCCGACTCCGGCGCGCCGACCGGATCGGCATAGGCAAAGGGCAGCGCCGGCATGTCATAGCTGACATTCGCGGGAATTGCCTGATCGGCGTAACCGGCCTGGGATTCCAAAAAGGCCGCCACCGCGTCCGGCGTCGGATCAGGCGTGGGCTCCGGAGTAGGGATCGGGGTGGGGGACGGAGTAGGAACCGGGGTCGGAGTAGGAATCGGGGTCGGTTCAGGTGTAGGGGTGGGCGTAAGGGTGGGTATGGGCGCGGATGTGGAGGCCAGCGTCGGAACCGGCGTCGGCGTCGGTGTTGGAGCCGGCGTGAGTGTAGGGCTGGGCGCGGTCAAATAGCTGCCCAACCGGGCTATGGCGCTCTTGTAGTCGATGTCCTGGGCGATGGCTGGGAGCACCGTCTCCCGCAGTTTTACGACAGTCTCCGGCGAAATGAATTTGACGGCGGTCAGCAGCAAAAAGATGACAGACGCCGCGAGGATCTTGGTCCTGGACATAGGTCTCGCCCCCCTCCTCTATCTCTATGAGGGCTAGTCCCAAAATATGCTTTACAATCTGTATTGTGTGTGATATTCTAAGGTTTAACATTCATGTATTCATCGTCATTGCGAGGAGCAAAGCGACGAAGCAATCCAGAGAACCAAATGATAAGACCATTCCGGATTGCTTCGCTGCGCTCGCAATGACGGGCTAGGAGATCCCTCTATGGTTGTCATTCTGCGCGAAAACCCGAATGAGTCCCAGCTGCAGTCCCTCGTCTCCTGGCTGGAGGCGGAGGGTCTGGAGGTGCGCAAGACCGAGGGGCAGTACCAGACCATCCTCGGCCTCGTGGGGGACACGGCAAAAATTGACGCCGACCTCATCCGTTCCATGGACATTGTAGAGGATGTGCGGCGCATCTCGGAACCCTATAAGAGCGCCAACCGAAAGTTTCACCCCGCGGACAGCGTCATCGACTGCGGAAACGGGGCGCTCCTGGGCGGCGGACACTTCCAGATCATCGCCGGGCCCTGCAGCGTGGAGGGCGAGGAGCAGATTATAACGGTCGCCCGAGCTGTAAAGGCCGCCGGAGCCGGCATCCTCCGGGGCGGCGCGTTCAAACCCCGCACCTCGCCTTACGCCTTTCAGGGCCTGCGCGGGGAGGGGATCCGCCTTCTTCTCCTGGCCAAGGCGGACACGGGCCTGCCCATCATCTCCGAGATCATGGAGGTGACCCAGCTGCCCCTCTTCGATGAGGTGGACATCATCCAGGTGGGAGCCCGGAACATGCAGAACTTTGAGCTCCTCAAGGAGCTGGGGCACACGAAGAAGCCGATCCTCCTGAAAAGGGGCCTCTCCTCCACCTTCCAGGAGCTGCTCATGAGCGCGGAGTATGTCATGTCCGGCGGGGACAACAATGTCATCCTCTGCGAGCGGGGTATCCGCACGTTCGAGCAATACACCCGCAATACTCTGGATCTCTCCGCCGTCCCCGCGCTCAAAACGCTGAGTCATCTGCCTATCGTCATCGATCCCAGCCACGCCGCAGGTATCGCCAAGATGGTGCCGCCGCTCAGTCTGGCCGCCGCGGCCGCCGGGGCGGACGGGCTTATGATCGAGGTGCACAACGACCCCGCTCACGCCCTCAGTGACGGCCCTCAGTCGCTGACGCCGGAGCAGTTTAGCGAGCTCTCCGCCGCGATTGCGCGGATCAGACCCTATGCCTATCAATATTGACCGCATGGAACGGATTGGCCCGTTCCGATTCCCGGTGTCAATAGCGCGGAACGGATGCATCCGTTCCCTACAATTCGATGTGTGGGTGAATGCCAATGAAAACAGTCCATGTAAACGCCGGCCGGTCCTATGACGTTCTGATCGGCGCGGGTATCTGGAACAGCCTGGGCGAACAGCTACGGCAGTTATCCGTCGGCGGCGCGGTCGCCGTGGTCTCGGATACGACTGTCGCGGCGCTGTATGGGGAAACGATCCTCGCGCGGCTTGAGAGCGCC
>WQUU01000318.1 GCA_009781925.1 Bacillota bacterium
ACAGCGGCGTGTGTCTGCCCTCTTCGCTCGGCACACTGAGCTTCACCCTCTCCTACGCCGCGCTGGGCAGCGCGCAGCTGCTCTTCCCCCAGGCGCAGACCGCAGCGCCGGCGCCGACAGTCTCCGAAACGCCGGCGCATGAGATCAGCGCTCCATTTTCTAACGCGGGGATTGACCCCCATCAACCCATGCTCGCGCTGACCTTTGACGACGGCCCCAGCAAGAACACCGATCACATCCTGGACTTGCTGGAGCAAAACGGCGCGCACGCCACCTTCTGCGTGCTGGGCGACCTTGTGGGTTCCGGGAGGGAGGCCGTGCTGCGCGCCTACACGCTGGGTGACGAGGTCATCGGCCACTCCTGGGATCACAAGGATCTGACAAAACTGAGCTATGACCAGATTGCGTCGGAGCTCAGCAAAACCAGTGCGAAGCTCGAATCTGTGCTCGGCGTCGCGCCTCCGGCGCTCTTCCGCCCGCCTTATGGGGCCGTCAACGGCGCCATGAAGACCGTGGCGCGCGATCTGGGCTACGCCATGATCTACTGGTCGGTGGACACGCTGGATTGGAAAACCAAAAACACCGACGCGATCTATGCCGCGGTGATGAGCGGCGCGTCGGACGGGGCCATCATCCTCTGCCATGACCGGGTCGGCGAGACGGCGGACGCGATGGAGCGCGCCATTCCCGACCTGATCGCGCAGGGCTATCAGCTCGTCACGGTGTCGGAGTTGATCGAAAATTCCGGGAAGGCGTTTGAGGCTGGGACGGTGTATTACAGCGGAGGATAAACCCGTATAAAAACGTTTGTAGGGAACGGATTCATCCGTTCCCCAGATTTATTCGTATGGCGAAACGGATGAATCCGCCCCCACCATCATGATTGCCCCCGTTTCCATTTTCCCGCCGCGTCTAATTGTTCCGCCGCGCTTTGGCGCGTTATCTCCGTCACGTTGTCGCCGCCGTGGAGCCGGGCCAGTTCCTCGACGCGGCCCTGCCGGTCGAGCTCGGTGACCAGCGTATATGTCCTGCCGGCCCGGATGGTCTTCTCCACCAAAAAGTGCGTGTCGGCCATGGCCGCGATCTGGGGCAGGTGCGTGACGCAGAGCACCTGCTTCACGCGCGACAAGTCCGCCAGCTTCTCCCCCACCCGCTGGGCCGCGATGCCGGATACTCCGGCGTCGATTTCGTCGAACACCAGCGTGGGGACGCTGTCCCGCTCCGCGAAGACATGCTTCATGGCCAGCATGATACGGCTGAGCTCGCCGCCGGAGGCGATCTTGCTGATCCGCTCCGGGGCCTCGCCCGCGTTGGCGGACATGAGAAAGCGCACTTCGTCTCCGCCGGAGGCGTCAAAGCCCGGCGCGCCCCGTACCGGTGTGATCTCCGCCTCGAAGCGCACGGCGGGCATACTGAGGTCTTTCAATTGCGCCACGAGTTCTTTTTTCAGCCGCTCCGCCGCGTTTTTGCGGGCTGACGTCAATTGCTCCGCCGCCGCGAGAGCGGCTTTTTTTTGCGCGGCCAGAACCCTCTCCAGCTGCGCCAGCCGGTCGTCCGCATACTCCAGCTCGTCCAGGCGGGTTTTATTTCGTTCCAGACGCAACAAAAGCTCTGCCTCGTCCCCGCCGTAGCGCTTTGTGAGACGGCGCAGTTCAGAGAGGCGCGTCTCCAGGGCGTCGTACTCTTGGGGCGAAAAGTCCAGGGTCGCGCGGAAATCCCGCAAAAGCTCTGCGGCGTCCTCCAGCAGGTAGCGGGCATTTTGAATGGACACTTCCGCATTGCTCAGTTCCTGCGCGTACTTTGCGGCCCGCGCAAGCAGCGCAGCCGCCTCGTCAGAGAGGGAGATTGCGTTCGTATCCGCGCCGTAGAGGGCGTCGTAGGCGGCGCCGATGGCCTCGGTCAGGCGGCCCGCGTTTTTCAGGAGCTCCCGGCGGGCTTCCAGCTCCTCCCACTCCCCGGCGCGGAGATTCGCCTTTTCCAGCTCCGCGATCTGATCGGTCAAACTCTCCCGCAGGCGCTCCTTTTCGAACTCGTCCAAGCTCAGGCGGGAGATCTCCGCGCCCGTGGCCCGGTAGGCCTCATAGGCCGCGCGGAAGGCTTGCAGTCCGGCGGTATGGCCGCCGTAGCCGTCCAGGTATTTGAGATGCGTGGCCTCGTCCAGGAGGCGGCGGCCGTCGTTCTGGCCGTGGATGTCCAGGAGGAGCGCGCCCAGCTCCCGGAGTTGGGCCGCCGTCACCGGCACACCGCAGACCCGGGCGGCCGTCTTGCCGTCCGCGGAGACGCTCCGCTGCAGGATCAGCTGGCCCTCCTGCTCCATACCGTTTTCCGCGCAGAAAGCGGCGGCTGTCTCCGCGCCGCCCTCCGCGGGCTCCAATAAAAATACCGCGCTGACCAAGGCGCGCGCCTCCCCGGAGCGGACAAGCTCCCGGCTCACCCGCCCGCCCAGAACGGCGTCCAGCGCGTCGATGACAATCGACTTGCCGGCCCCCGTCTCTCCGGTGAGGACGTTGAGGCCGGGCGTAAAACACACGTCCGCCCGCTCCACCACCGCGATATTCTCAATGTGCAGAGATTCTAACATGGATTGCCGTACCTCTTTTACCGCGGCGGTTATTTGTAGTCGTCCGGCGTGACTGAGCAATGAAACATCTCGACGCCGTCGCTGCCGTTATAAACAAACTGAAAGGTAACGCCGAGAGCTTTCAGCGCTTTGACACTCGAATCGGCGCTCGCCTTAATCGTGCTGACGGCCTGCTGTTGTATGATGCCCTGCAGCTGTGAAATCTGATCCGCCGTGAGATCACTTTTGGCGTAGTTGACCATCGTATAGTTATACTGCAGTATTTTTCCCTCGGCTGCCTGCACACTGTCCATACGGGTCTCGGAAT
>WQUU01000319.1 GCA_009781925.1 Bacillota bacterium
CAGCAGGCGGGCGGAGTTTAGTGACCTGAAGGTGGGAGATGTCATTTCCTATGACAACGGGCATGAACTCATAACCCACCGGATCGTGGCGGTCAATCCCGACGGCAGCCTGAGCGCTCAGGGCGACGCCAATTCCCAGGCCGACGCCTACAGGATCACCGCGGGCGACGCCAAATTTGTCCTTGTGGAGACGATGAACTGGACGGCCCCCGTGATCGCGGCGCTGGACAGTCCGGTGGGTATTGCGCTAATCGTGCTGCTGCTGGCCGACATCATACAGTTCGCTATCATCATGCTGCTTGTGCGGCGGAGAAAAGGAAAGGTGGCAGGGCCTTTACGGGAACCGACGGGCGCGCGGGACAGCATAAAAAGTCTGGGGATATTATACTTTGGCCCATCCTGGCAGCCCCGGTGGAATGACTGGGACGAAATCGCCGGCGAGATACAAAAGATGCGGCTGAAGGATACGGCGCAGCTCGCCGAGGAGCTGGAGTTTGGGCTTTTCGCGTATGACGCGCTGGCCGTCTTCAGTCCCGAAAACGCGGATCATTGGAAGAACCTCGAGACGGTACGGCGCGTTCTGGCCGCGTACACGGAGGAAAAGGTCTCTGAGGCATGGCTGACAGATGACGCTTGGCAGAGCGGAACCGTTTTCCGGAGCGGAAAAAAGTGCGTGATCGTCGTCGATCCCACACAGGCGGAGGCCGCTGCTCTTGCGGCCTCCGCGCTGTCAGGGCCCCCTCGGAACCCTGCCGCGAGGTGCGGTACAGCCGGCATGTCACCCGCGTACAACTTGCCCGTCTGGCAAATTGGAACCGCATAGAAAGTGTTGCGGTTTGAAAGGGATTAACGTGAAGAAAAAGATAGAAGTTTTATATTTTGCTTCGGATGGGCAGCCCCGGTGGGAGGCTTGGGCGCGCAGCGCTGACGAGGTCCAGCAGGTGCGGCTCAAAGACGCGAAGCAACTTAGTGAGGAGCTGGATTTCGGGCTTTTTGCGTATGACACGTTGATGGTCTTCGCCGCCGAAAACATGGATCCCAAGGACTATATTGAGGCAGCGCAAAACGCGCTGACCCCGTATAAGAGGGGCAGCGTTTTGGAGGAGCCGCTGACGGCCAATGACGGGCAGAAGGCTATCGCTCTGCGCGGCGGGATAAAACAGATCATCCTTGTTGATCCCGCACGAGTGAAGGCGACCGCTCCGGCAGCCCCCGCGCTGTCAGAGAGACCGCGGACAGCCGTACAGAGCGGGCCCGCGGTGACCTTCGTACCGCAGCCCCCCGAGGCCCTCCTCGCCTTCGCCGCGCCTCCCCCCGTGGCGGTCACAGCCGGCTGGGACGTGGGCGCAGCCCCAAAGCAAAGAAGAACGCCCGCAGCCAGAAAATGGCCAGTGCGGGCAGTCCTGGCGTTACTTGCCGTAGCGATTCTATGCTGCTCCGCCTACTACGCCAATTATTTTTTGCAGGAGGCCGGCAGTCAGCGCGTGAACGACCAGATGTCCGTGTTATACCATGAGAGCCTCACGGTCTCTCCCGCCCCCTCGGGCGCTGTTCTTGATACGCCGGCCCCGTCCGATATATCCCAGCCGCAGCAAGTGGCGGGCCAGTCCACCGACGCGGGCGCGGTCACGCCGCTCCCCATGGTGAACGCGGATCGCTTCGCCTCGCTGCTGGCAATCCACTCCGACGTCATCGGCTGGCTGCAGATTCCGGGGACGAAGATCGACTACGCCGTCGTGCAACCCCCCGATCAGTCCTTCTATCTGACCCACGACATCAAGAAAAACAAAAACAGCAACGGCAATCCTTTCTTGGGCGCAGAATCCCGCATCGACGACACCGGCGTGACAACGAATGTGACCATCTACGGCCACAACAACAAAAACAAGACAATGTTCGGCACTTTGAGTGCCTTTAAGGACATAGACTATTTACGGACGAGCCCACTGATCAGCTTTGACACGCTCTACGGCGACGGCGAATACAAAGTTGTCGCGGTCATGATCGTGGCCACGCTGCCCTCACAGGACAACGGGCAGTTTTTTGACTTCGGGCAGGGCTGCTTCACGAACTATGGCGATTATTTCGCCTTTGTCTCCGCCTGTCAGGCCCGGTCTATCATAAACACGGGGGTAGATGTGCAGCCGGGAGATCAGCTCCTCACGCTGGTCACATGCACCTACGAATTCAGCGACGCGCGGCTGGCTGTCCTGGCGCGTCAGGTGCGCGCCGGCGAGAACACCGACGGCTATCTGGCGAATGTGACGGCCAACCCCAATCCGCTGTATCCACAAGTTTGGTATGACAAGTTCGGCGGAACAAAACCCACTGTGTAATTATGAAGGAGACAAGCCAGATATATCCCGCTGTAACTTGTGATCTCTTTCAGCAGCATGACGCCCGCACCGCCCGCAGTACCCCCGTAAGAGCCTCCGCGTCAAAGCCCCGCTCCACATTGACCGTCCAACTTCCGCATGTCAGCCGGATCGGGCTACCCTTTGCCGGTGAAGGTTCCTCCCCGCACCCTGCGGGTATGGCCGCCCACTGCTGTGCCGGTTCCGACGGCGTTTCCACCTCTTCGCTCTCTCTCGGAACCCGCTTTGACCAGTTCGTGTAGGTCGTGTATGGTATCCCGTGTGCCTGGCTCCACGCCCGCGCGCTTTGTCCGCTGGCTCGGCATTCCCTCACCAGCGCCTCTTTTTCCGCTGTCGTCATTCGCTTAAGCCCCCTTCTAGCTGATCTTCTCGGGGACAGTTTAGCATATCCGGCCAATTGTGTAAAACCGTACTTAGACTTTCCGCTTACGACGTAGTCACATATCTGGTTTTCTGATTTTACATGAAGCGCGGGGCGTAGTCAATTCACAGAAAACATATCCCAATAAATG
>WQUU01000320.1 GCA_009781925.1 Bacillota bacterium
TCGGGGCTCAATTTCTTGTTGTTAATCTCAAGCTCTTTTTCCATGCCACCATTATAGCATATCTTTGTGCACTATTCAATACTTTCGTTTCGAGTTTATATATAGGCAACAATATCTTCCGCATCAGTTCGTTTGTTTAATATCAGTTCTGGAACTCCATTGCCGTCAATATCATAAAACGCATAATACGCCTTTGCTGAACTGGCACAGCTCTCATCATAAAAATGAAAACTCAACCCATCGGCTGCCGAATTCCCACTACTCCTATAGTCGTTCAAGGCAGATTTCCAATCGGCGATCAAAGCGTCATACGCTCCTATTGTCACGGACGTGTCAGGAGTGGGATTGTCCTTCGTGGGAAAAGCGCTATTAATATTTTTACAAGCGGTCAATTGAACAAGCCCTATCACCAGCGAACACGCTAAAACCAGAGGCAAGTATCTTTTCACTCTCTTCATGAGACATAAGATCTCCCTGTATTTTTTGTCATCTTGTTACCTGCTTCCAATACTCCAGCGCCCCGAAGCCCCGCTCCAGCTGGGCCTGCACATAGCGCTCCGCCGCGTCATAGAAGCGCCTCTGCGCCGCCGGGTCGTCCAGCGCGAAGGCGAACACGCGCTTTAAATCCGCCTTCGCGACATAGCGCATGGCGGCGAGAGAGCCGTCACAGAGCGGCAGCGAGGGCACAGTTTTTTTTATTATGTCAACCGAATTGCAGGTTCCGCAGTGCAGATATCCGGCTTCCGGCTGAAACATTTTCTGCGTTATGTCAACTTCTCCGCAGACGCCGCAGCAGTCCAGCATCGGCTCGTAACCGGAGAGGCACATCAGCCGCAGCTCAAACGCGGCTTTGATGTGTTCCGGCGCGTAGAGCCCCTGGGCCAGCGCGTATAGGGCGTTGAGCCCCAAGCGCAGCAGCGCGGGATTGGGGCTGTCCTCGTCGCTGACCGTCTCCATGAGCTCGGCAAAATAGCTCGCCAGGGCCAGCTTCCCGATGTCCTCCCGCAGGGGCAGAAACTGCTCCAGCGTCTCGGCCTCGTTTAAACTCCAGCGGCCCCGGCTGCCGTAGAGAGTCATCTCCGAAAACGCCAGAAACTGCGTGGCGGCAACGGTTTTGCTGCCCTTGCGCAGCGCCCCCCGGGCTTTGACGCCGAGCTTGCCCTCCGCCTCGGTGAGGACGGTGAGCATCTTGTCGGCGTCCTTGTATTTTGTCTCGCGCAGAACGAGCGCGCGTGTGGTGAGAAGTGACATTATGTAAACCTATTTTCTGTAGGGAACGGATTAATCCGTTCCGATATCTCACATAATTACGATTCGATAGGCGGAACGGATTAATCCGTTCCCTGCGATATGTATTTCCCCAGCATCAAACAGGGGTTGCACTTGTCCCAGAGCGTGGGAAACACCTCCAACGGCCTAAATCCCATCGCCAGATAGAACTTCAGTGTGCGGTGATACTCCTCGTAGCCGCCGGACTCGTCCACCGTCTTGACGGTGAGGAATTCGCCGTCCTGATCCCGCCAGTAGCCCTCGCATTCCGCGATCAGCGCCCGCCCGATCCCCTGCCGGTGGTACGGCGCTAAAACGCCCATGACATAGACCTCCGCCGTATAGAAGCTGTGGCGTTTGATCGCCGCGAAGCCGATGGCCTCATCGGACTTCGGGTTTCCGTCGAACGCCGCAAAAAAGGGCTTGTCCCCTACCCCCGCGACGTATTCCATGAGCGAGCTCTCAACGCCGAACCAATCCGGCAGGGCGCGCAGAATTGTCTCGCAGATTTTTGCCTTTTTCTCGGGGTCTGTGATTTGCCGTATCTCCATGAAGAATCTCCTCCCCCGCCTCCACCTGCCGGCGCGCGCGGTAGAGCACATAGGCCAGCGGGTCGCCTGTCTCCTCAAAAACCTGCCAACTGTTGTCCGGGTTCATTTCGTTTCCCTCCGTGGATACCAGGCGTTGTTTCTCTGCGTTCTTAGTATCTCACGAATGCGGAGCGATATGGCCGGTAGATTTTAGCTGGGGCGTAGGGGCCGCCGCCCTCGGCGGCCCGCCGCCCTCATTCCTGCATATAAAACGTATAGCGGATTTCTATCAGAGGCTTGCCGATTGTGATCTCCTTTTTAGTCCCATCGGACACGAAACCGCAGCGCTCGTAGAACCGCCGCGCCCTGTGGTTCTCCTCCAGCACCCAAAGGCCGGCCTCGCGGTAGCCCATCTCCCGGAGCCGGGCCAGCGCGTAATCCATCATCTCCCGCCCGTAGCCCTTGTCCCAATACTCCGCCAGCAGGTAGATGGCGGAAATCTCGCCCGCATCGGGCTTATCCGCGTCGCGGCTCTTGTTGAAGATGAGCCGCCCGATCATTTTGCCGTCGAGCGCGGCGTAATAGAAGAAGCAGTCGGTCTGCTCCACGAGATCCTTCATGAACCGCTCCGTCCGCTGCTCAACTTCCCGCGGCATACGCTCCAGATACTCGTCCGGGACGATGCCCTTGTAGGCGTCTTGCCAGCAGGCGACGTGGAGCGCCGCATAGTCATAGGCGTCCTCGGGCCGGGCTTTTTGCAGGGTGATGCGCATGGCGGTGACCTCTCAATCGGTGTATTGCAACGTCGCGCCGAGGGCGGCGCGCCCTACTCCGTATACCCAAAGTTAACAGTGATATTCGTCCTCAGTCCACCGAGCCGGATTTTCGTCTATGTATTGCCATATACGCTGGTATTCACCCTCATCCCGGATAATATGGTCATGGTAGCTGTCTTGCCACATATCAAACCCAGCCGCTTTATTCGTTTTCTTTTTAATAATGGCTACGATGGACGGGATCAACGCATTTGTAGGGCGCGACGCCCTCGGCGCGCCGTCTCCAGAAAATGCCCTCGGCGCGCCGCTATC
>WQUU01000321.1 GCA_009781925.1 Bacillota bacterium
AAGACGCGGAGCCCGTCTTGCCGCCGGTGCAGTATTGATAGTAATTATCGGGTTTATTTTTGTTGATGAGATCGTTCGTCGTGGTAAGCTGGCGCACGTCAGACATGTTCGTCGCGTCAATCTCGATATAGGAGGCGCCGAAGATGTCGGCAAAGGTGTTGTAGCTGACAGCCTGCAGCGCGATCAGAGACATGTCCGCGGCGGTGGTGTAGTGGTCGTCGGCGGGCATGCCGTGGGGGTTTGAGAAGTGCGTGCCCGTGCAGCCCAGCTCTTTGGCGCGGGTATTCATCATATTGACAAAGTTTGAAATCGAGCCGCCGATATACTCCGCAATGACGTTGCAGGCCTCGTTGGCGGAGGCCACCAGGGCGCAATACATCAGATCCTGCAGGGTCATAGTCTCCCCCGGCTGGATCGCGGGATTCGCGTTGCTGGAGGTCGCGTCCAACTTGTCATTCACGGTGTCTGAGGCCGTGACCGGATCGGTCAGGGAAAATTTTCCGTCCTCTACCGCTTCCACAGCCAGCATGACGGTCATGATCTTTGTGGTGCTGGCGGGGTATACCTTATCATGCTCACCGCTGCCGCCAAGTTCGACGCCCGTCTTCGCGTCCACCAGGATAAATGAGGACGCCGTGAGAGTCGGGTTGTCCAATGCGGCGGCGGGCAAAGCCGCGAAAAGGGAAAATACCAGGGCGATCAGGAGGAAGGCAGTCAGGATTTTAAAACTTTTCATAACAATCTCCGAAAAAATGTGGCATTGCGGGCGAAAATGTGGTATATGTAAAGAGGAAGCAACTCTCCTGTAAAAATTTTATAGGGGCCTTAGCCCTATTATAAAGATTTTGGCAGAGAAAAGCAATAGAAAAAAGTAACGATCGGGCTATGACCTGAATAAAAAAATCGGATTCTTCTATTATAAAAATAAAAGACACAAATTTGTATATCAAGGGGCTGTGGGCGAGTGAAACTGAGCAAATGGGAGAAGGCCGCGATCGCCGCGGCCCTGGTCTTTGTGCTTCTGATCGTGGGTTATTTCATTGGCAGCAGCCGCCTGGGCGGGGGCTTTACGGTGGCCTCCGCCAAGACCCAGGAGGCCGTATCCCCGCTGTTGCCCAGCGCCACGCCCTCGACACGGGCGCTCCCTTCCCCCTCCGCAGCCCCGACTCCGCCGCCGACCCCGCATTTTCCCATTGACCTCAATACGGCCACGGCGGACGAACTCGACGCCCTGCCCAAGATCGGCCCCGCGCTGGCCGAGCGTATCATCGCCTACCGGCAGGAGAACGGAAACTTTGCCAGCATTGAGGACGTCAAAAATGTCAAGGGCATCGGAGACGCGATCTTTGCGGATATCAAGGATCTCATCACCGTCTCCGCGGATACAGTAAATTCTCCGGATGTATCAACTTCTCCAACAGATTCAACTCCCACAGGAGGATAAATCATTGAAAATTTTAGTTGTGGACGACGAAAAACTGCTCGTCAAGGGCATCAAATTCAACCTTGAGAACGAGGGCTATGAGGTGGAGGCCTGCTATGACGGTGAGGCCGCCGTGGAAATGGCGCGCACAGGGGAGTTCCAGCTCATTATCCTCGATCTCATGATGCCGAAGCTGGACGGCCTCTCCGCCTGTATGAAGATCCGGGAATTCTCCACGGTGCCGGTCATCATGCTCACCGCACGCAGTGAGGACACGGATAAACTCATCGGTTTTGAGTACGGCGCGGACGATTATATCACCAAGCCCTTCAACATTCTGGAGTTGAAGGCCCGCATCCGCGCCCTGCTGCGCCGGGCTAACCTCCCCGGCCCCGGAGGGGAGCGCCCCGGACGCTTAACGCGCGCCCACATCACCCTGGACGCCGAGCGCCGCATCGCGGAAAAGGACGGAGAGGAAGTGGATCTGACCGTCAAGGAGTACGACCTCATCGAGCTGCTCATGCGCAATCCCGGCAAGGTCTACAGCCGGGAGGCGCTGTTAAACCTTGTCTGGGGCGTGGACTACCAGGGCGACATCCGCACGGTGGACGTGCACATCCGGCGGCTCCGGGAGAAGCTGGAGCTCGACCCGGCCAATCCGTCGTGCATCATCACCAAGTGGGGCGTGGGGTACTTCTTTAAGGTGTGAGGGCATGTTGTAGGGAACGGATTTATCCGTTCCGTTATTGCGGAACATCGGAACGGATAAATCCGTTCCCTACAAAGCCCCTATCGGGGTGTTGTCCCATGCGGAGGTATTGTGTGAAACGGCATATCCACATATTCGGCGCCTCCGGCTCGGGGACTACGGCCATCGCCGGGGTCGTCTGCGGCAAGACCGGCTACCGGCACTTTGACGCCGACGACTACTTTTGGCTGCCCACCGAAAATCCCTTCACGGCCGAGCGGCCAAGGGAAACATGTTTGGCGCTTCTGGGAAATGATCTGTCAAGCTGCGGCGCGTGGGTGTTGAGCGGCTCTCTGAGCGGCTGGAGTGACGTTTTTATGCCGCTGTTCGATTTGGTCGTTTTTGTGTACGTTCCCCAGGAGATCCGTCTGGAGCGGCTGAAAAAGCGGGAACAGGAGCGATACGGCAAGAGAACTCTGCCGGGCGGCGACCGGTACGGGGAGACGAAAGCCTTTCTGGAGTGGGCGGCGGCGTACGATTCGGGAACGCGCAACGGCAGGAGTCTGCCGAGGCACAACGCCTGGCTGGAAAAAATCACATGTCCCGTTTTGAAGATCACGAATGACTCGCTGGAGGACAGCGTGAATACGGTGCTCGAAGCAATCGAAGAGTGACGATCACCTGGAAGGAGAGCTCACATGCGCAAAAAGAGAATTTACCTCGACACATCGGTTATCAGCTACCTTCGGCAAGAGGACGCTCCGGTGCAGATGGC
>WQUU01000322.1 GCA_009781925.1 Bacillota bacterium
TCCCTTCGCGGGCTATCGCGCCGTGATGGAATACATTTACGGTGCGGTGACGGCGATACCCGGCGCGCGGGTGCTGGATCTCGGCGTCGGCACGAGTGTGCTGGCCAAGGGGCTGCATGACGCGGGCGCGGCTGTCACGGGCGTGGACTTTTCGGCGGAGATGCTCCAAATCGCAGGGAAAAACATGCCCGGCGTCCGGCTGATCCAATGGGATTTTTCCCGGGGCCTGCCGCCGGAACTCGCCGGGGAGCGCTTTGACTTTATCCTCAGCACCTATGCCCTGCACCACCTGCCGGACGCGGACAAACTGGAGCTCTTTAAAGACCTTGCGCCCAATCTGACTGCCGGCGGCGCGATTATAGACGGAGATGTGATGTTCCCGGATTGGGACGCGTATCTGGCCTGCAAGGCCGCCGCCGGGGCGGAATTTGATGACGACGAGCGGGACGGCGAGTTTTATCTCGTCTATGACGAGATGAGAGAAGCCTTGGAGACGGACTGGGACGCCAGTTTTATCCCGATGTCTCCCTGCGCGGGGATTTTGGTATTGCAACACTTTAAATTGAATTCAAATTCGAAGGAGTAAAAAAAATATGTTTATGAAAAAACTTATCGTTGCGGCAGTATTTATTGTGCTTCTGATATCGTTAAGCGCCTGCGCTGGCCTCCCCACAGCCGGCAACGGGCAGATGACGGACGGGTCATTTGCGTATACCGGGGCAATCACAAAAATCGAAGTGAGCGGTGTGACGGCCACTTTAAACGTCATGCCTGAAGACAGCGGCGCGGTCACCTATACGGTGGACTCCAACTTGAAGGATCTATTGAAGATTACCTATCAAGACGGTGTGCTGGGAATCACGACGACGAACAACAAGTCGATCACGAGCAAGGGCATTGTGTTCAATATCGGCGCGGCGGCACTGGAAGCGGTGACCGTGGACGGCGCGGCGGACGTAAAAGGCAACGGCACATTTACCGCAAACGCATTTACGCTGGAAATCAACGGAGCGGGAAGCGCGGAGCTTGCGCTGGGGGCGCAGAGCGTGTCGGTCACCCTGAACGGCGCGGGGGATATCACGCTCTCAGGCACGTCAGATCAGCTGAGTATCAATAGTTCCGGCGCGGCAACAGTCAGTGCGCGCGATTTGACCGCGCAGGATGTGAAGGTTGTGCTCGACGGCGCCGGCACGATTCAAGTCACCGCGGAAAAGACGCTGGACGCCAAAGTCAGCGGCGTCGGATCCGTCACCTATTGGGGCGACCCCACGGTGACCGAGTCCACGGAAGGGGCCTCGTCGGTTGTAAAGGGCAGCTGACGAAAGATTCTTCGCTGCGCTCAGAATGACATTGGCACCCAGAATGGCGGGCGTGCACCGTGCACTCAGAATAACATTGGTGCGCCGGAGGAAAAACCCATGTCCGAAAAAATCCTGATCGTCGAGGACGAGGAAAAGATCGCTCGCTTCGTGGAACTGGAGCTGAGCCACGAGGGCTATGAGGTGCAAAAAGCCGCCGACGGGCGCGAGGGCCTGGCGCTGGCCGAAAGCGGCGACTGTGACCTTATGCTTCTGGACATCATGCTGCCGGGCATCTCGGGGCTGGAGGTTTTACGCCGTCTGCGCAAGAGCTCCGCGCTGCCGGTTATCATGCTCACGGCCCGGGACGCCGTCATAGACAAGGTCTCCGGCCTCGACATGGGCGCGGACGATTATATCACCAAGCCCTTCGCCATCGAGGAATTATTGGCGCGCATCCGGGTCTGTCTGCGGAAAAAGCCGGCGGCCGCCCTGACCGGGCCCGCCGACGCGATCCTGCGGCGCGGGGACTTGACCTTAGACCCCCTGCGGCATGAGGTGCGCTACGGGGACGCGCCCGTGGAGCTCACGGGCCGGGAGTTCTCGCTGTTACAGACGCTTTTGGAAAACCGCAACATCGTCCTGTCCCGGGATACGCTGCTCACGCGGGTCTGGGGTTACGACTACATGGGAGAGACCAACGTCGTGGACGTGTACGTCCGCTACCTGCGCCAGAAGATCGACGACCGCTTCGGCGTCCCCGTCGTCACGACGGTGCGGGGCGTGGGCTATGTGATAAAGGATTAATCTTGTAGGGGCGGCCCTATGCAGCTGCCCGGCGGCCACGCGGGGCAGCCCCTGCATTTGGAATGGTGTTTTTTATGAAAGTGACAACCACCGGAGGCGAAAGGCCTCCCTTTCAGCCGCCCTATAAACCGGCGAAAGTTAAGAGGGCACGCTCCATCGCCCGCTCGATCAACAGCGGCTTTGCGGTAAGCCTGTTTTTTATCTTTCTGGCGGTCAACTTTATCGTCCTCTTCCCGCAGCTGTACAGTCTGGCCACGGACAACACGGTCGGCGTGGCGGGGGCGTGGCGGGATTTCTGGCAGAATATCTGGATAAACTTCCGCTGGCTCTTCCTCTTTGAGGCTGTCATCTGGCTGTGGACGCTGTTCTTCGGCGCGCGGGGCATCCGCAGAAAACTCAAACCCGTGGATCAAATGGCCAGCGCGGCCAGCGCCTTTACCGCGCCCGGCGGTTTTGACGAGAGCAAGTTCCATGACCTCCAAAGCGCCATCGACAGCTTCAATCCCGCCCGGGAGGGGGCGCGGGTGCGCACGGGGGACAAGGAGCTATACGGCCTGGAACAGGCGGTCAACCAGCTCATCGAGCGCATGCGCGAGAGTTACCGCCAGCAGGCGCGCTTCGTCTCGGACGCCTCCCACGAGCTGCGCACCCCCATCGCCGTTATCCAGGGCTACGCCAACATGCTGGCCCGCTGGGGCAAAGAGGACGAAAAAGTCCTCACCGAGTCCATCGAGGCGATCACAGCGGAGAGCGACCGCATGAAACGCCTGGTGGAGCA
>WQUU01000323.1 GCA_009781925.1 Bacillota bacterium
GGACTGGTTGTGCCGCAGGCAACCAAGCCGAAAATCATCAGCAGGGTCATTGCCAGGGCAAGAGAGTTTCTCAGAGCTTTTTTCATCTTCATTCCTCCTAGCGTCTTCGAATAAAATAATTATGTACTGACCGGATATTGCCGGTGTCAGCCTGTGGGATTGTGGATTTCCACAAAACAACGCCTCGCTATTTGTGAATATGTACAAGCTCTATGATCTTTTCAGGCGCATATTTATCATACACCACATTTTTGCGTCTTTCTCTCCAATAATTGCGAATTGCTTCTCAAATATTGCGAAACTGTGAATTTGACCAGCAAAAAGCACGCGATATATTTCTCTTTAATTTCTTTTACTGGAAATTATTGTTTTTTCTTTACTTTACAAACGGGATGTGTTATCCTTATTTACAAAGCAGAATGCGTATTTCCGATCATTTTTAGTTATCCCGCCGGCTGTTATCGGATTTCCAATTCGCTTCTTTTGGGATGCTTTTTCTTTTTTATAGTCAAATTTTGCGCGAGGTGGGACAGTTGATTGAGATTTTGGACGGGGTCCACGAGACCGTAGACTACAAAGGCAACTTCGGATTGCGGCTGTACCGGAACATTGAGACGGAGGACTTCCCGACGCACTGGCATCTGGAGGTGGAGATCATCATGCCCCTGAAAAATCACTACACCGTCGTGACGCCGGAGCAAACCGTCACGGTGGAGCCGGGCGAGATCGCGGTGGTCTCCTCCGGCGAGCTGCACAGCCTCCGCGCGCCGGACTCCGGCTCCAGGCTTATCCTGCTGGCGGACTGCTCGTCCCTCTATGAGTTTCCCGGCATCCATTTCGCGGTGCAGATGCTGCCGCCCTGTCTGCTGATCCGGCCCGGCCAGATCCCCGGCGCAACGGAGACCCACGGGCTGCTCTCCTCGCTGCTGAACAAAATCGACGAGGAGTATTTTTCGGAGAACCCCTTCCGGGAGGCGGCCTGCTACGCGTATATGACCCAATTTTTTGTCATCCTGGGCCGGACGTTCTGGAACACTGAAGAAAAGCAGAGCTCCGAATCGGCCGGGAAAAAGAACGCCTATTATATTGACCGCTTTCTGGAGGTCTGCAACTACATCAACGCGCACTGCACCAATCCCATCACGCTGGAGGAGCTGGCGTCCATCGCCGGCTTCAACAAATTTCATTTTTCCCGGCTGTTCAAGCAGTACATGAATATCTCCTATCACGAGTACCTGACAAAGCGCCGCATCATGCACGCGGAAAAACTGCTCATCAATCCCGGCTGCTCGATCATGCAGGCTTCGCTCCAGTCGGGGTTTAACAGCCTCTCGACCTTCAACCGCGTGTTCAAATCCTATAAAAAATGCACGCCGACGGAATTTATCGCGTTCAATCACGCGGAAATCCCGGCGGCGCACTGACCTTTTGCCCGTCATTGCGAGCGAAGCGACGCAATCCAGAACGACTCAATTACGCCGGTTTTCTGGATTGTTTCGTCGCTTCGCTCGCAATGACGGGCAAAACGGGCCGTCGAGGACGCCGGCCCCTACTAAATATTTTCCTTAATCTTGATGACCGTCTCCGTCAGGCAATCGGCAGGGGCGGTTTTTTTGCCGCCCAGAAAGTAGTGGAACATGGCGCTGATGGCCTGATAGCCTTGGCGGAAGGGCTCCTGGCAGATGGTGAAGTCGATCTCTCCGCGCCGTATCAACGCTTTTGTCCCATCCGGGTCGTCAAAAGAGATGACCTCCACCGTGTGCCGCGCCCGCAGGCCGGAATCCCGGAGCGCCTGGCAGACACCGCCCACGCCGCCCGCCGTGATGTATACGCAGTTGATCTCCGGGTGTTCCTCCAGCGCCCGCAGCGTCACATGATAGGCCACATCGTCGTCATCCAGAGACTCTTCCAGCGTCTCCAGCCGGAGGCTCAGTCCGAGTTCCGCCAAAGCGTTCAAAAGGCCAAACACGCGGTCATTGTGGCCCTTGACCTGGAGAGAGCCCGTAACAATGAGCATCTCGAGCGGATCGTGGCAGAGCATGGACAGGAGTTTGGCAGCGGTCTTGCCCCCCTTTTGGTAGTCACTGCCCACATAGCAGAGCCGCTTTGTCCCGCTGAGCTCATTGTTCACCGCGATCACGGGAACGCCGGCCGCGACGGCGGCGTTGACACAGTCCCGCGCGGCGGGCACGTCCAGTGTGGCCACGCACAGGGCGCTTGCCCCCTCTTCCAGAAGGGTATTTATGGCGGCGATGTGTTCTTCAACCCTGTAGCCCCGGGTTTCCCGGAGAAAAATGGAGAGCCCGAAATCCCGGAACTCCGCCTCCGCGGCCCAGAAGCCCCGGATGACCTCATCAAAAAAGGCGTTGCCGATACTGGGGAGAAAACAGCCGATCCGGATCGGATTTTTACGGGCCACCAGAGCCCTGCCCGCCTTATTCGGCGCATAGCCCATCTCGTCCATGCAATTTTGGATGCGCTCCGCGACCTCTGGCTTGACCTTGCCCCGGTTGTTGACGACGCGATCCACCGTTCCCCGGGACACGCCCACCGCGTCCGCAATCTCCCGGATGGTAACAGGCGCATTTTTTCCCATGGCTACTTTCCCAACGCGGCGAGGGTTTTGAAATCCCCCCGCAGACTGCGGTAGAGTGATTTATAGAGTTCAAAATAACCGCGGTAGGCGGCGCTGTTTTCGGGGATCGGCTCGTTCACCTTCCGCCGCCGGACGACGGCGCCGCAGGCCTCCTCCAGATCCCCATACAGCCCCGCGCCCACAGCGCCCAAAATCGCCGCGCCCAGGGCGGGGCCCTCGTCGGCCTGCACCATGTGGATCGGGCAGCCGTAGAGATCGGCCAGCATCTGCCGCCAGAGCGCGCTGCGCCCGCCGCCGCCGGTGACCAGCATGTCCCCGATTTGGACGCCCATCTCGGAAAAAACGTCTACGCACTCCTTTTGCGAATAGGCCACGCCCTCCAAGACAGCGCGGTAGAGCTGCGCGCGTCCGTGTTTCGCGGAGAGGCCGAAGAACACGCCCCGGCAGTCCGGATCCGGATGGGGCGCCCGCTCCCCCATGAGGTAGGGCAGATAGAGCAGCGCCTCCGACCCGATGGGCACCGCGGCGGCCAGCTTGTCCAGAAGGATATAGGAATCCGTCCCCGACGCCTCCGCCTGGGCAATTTCCGCCTGGCAAAAGTTGTCCCGGAACCATTTGAGACTCAGGCCCGCGGCCTGGGTGCAGCTCATGACCGTCCACTTGCCAGGGGCGGAGGCGCAGAGGCTGTTGACCCGGCCCTCCGGGTCGATGGCAACTTTATCCGACACGGCGTAGATGACGCCGGAGGAGCCGAGGGAGGTGAAGGCGGAACCCGCCGTCACGACGCCCATGCCTACGGCGGCGGCGGCGTTGTCCCCCGCCCCGCCGACGACGGGGGCACCGGCGGCCAGGCCGGTCTCCGCGGCGGCCGCGGCGTGGACAGCCCCTGTCACCTCCGGGGACTCATAGAGTTTTGCCAATAGGGCGCGGTCGATGTGCATCTTGTCCAAAATTTCGCCCGACCAGGTTCGGGCGGGCACGTCCATGAGCTGCATACCCGAGGCGTCGGAGACCTCGGTGGCGAATTCGCCGGTGAGCTTATAGCGGATGTAGTCCTTGGGCAGCAGGATGTGGGCGCACTTTTCGTAGCGCTCCGGCTCCTGCTCCTGTACCCAGAGGATTTTTGAGGCGGTGAAGCCCGTCAGCGCCGGGTTGGCCGTGAGCTCGATGAGGCGTTTTTGGCCGATGCGGGCGGTCATCTCCTCGCACTGCGCCGCCGTGCGCTGGTCGCACCAGATGATGGAGCGGCGCAGAACCTCCCCCGCCCCGTCCAGCATCACGAGGCCGTGCATCTGGCCGGAGAGCCCCACGGAGGCGATGTCCGTATTCCTGACCCCGCTTTCGGCGATCACGGCGGAAACGCCCTCCCGCACGGCGTTCCACCAGTCCTCCGGCTCCTGCTCCGCCCAGCCGTTCTTCGGCTGGTACAGGGGATACTCCACAGTCTTCGCGCAGACGGGCTCCCCTCCGGCGGTGAAGAGCACGGTCTTTGTCCCGGAGGTGCCAATGTCGATACCCAAAATATATTGATTGCTCATGGATATTCCTTTCGCGCCGAACGGCGTATGTTGATTTGATCTTTTTTATTATACAACAGGCTTTCCCATCTGACAAGCGGGGGGAGGCGGTCTATGCGCTCTGTTTTGCACCGTAAAGCTGTATGAATTTTATCTCTTGTTTTTGTGCATTATGCTAATTTCTGACGTGTAATCATTATAAAACAATTAACTTTGAATAAAAAAAGATCGAAATCCTCTTGACATTCGCGGCGGGAACTGCTATACTCTCTTCATGTGTTGTGCTCGTGCACATAGCGGACGGCACATAAAAAATGCTGAGTACATGAAAAGGAGAGTAATGATGAAAAAAACGATGAAGGTTCTGTCTTTTGCATTGGCCCTGATCATGATTCTGGGCCTCGCCGCTTGTAAGGGCGGGACTTCCCCGGGAACTTCCCCGGCGACTTCGCCGGAAACGTCGGCGGCAAAATCGCCCGCGGCGAATGCCAGTCTGAAAGTCGGCATCTCCATGCCGACCAAGAGTCTCCAGCGCTGGAACCAGGACGGCGCAAACCTCCAGCAGGCCTTCCAGGCCGCCGGTTACACGGTCGATCTGGAATATGCCGGCGACAACGACGTCCCGACCCAGGTCAGCCAGATTGAGAACATGATCTCCTCCGGTTACAATGTTCTGATCATCGCCGCCATCGACGGCAGCGCCCTGACCGAGGCCCTGGCCCCCTGCAAGGCCCAAGGCATCACTGTTATCGCCTATGACCGCCTGATCATGAACAGTGACGCCGTCTCCTACTACGCCACCTTCGACAACACTTTGGTCGGCAAGCTCCAGGCCCAGTCTCTGGTGGATAAGCTGGACATCGCCAACAAGCCCGGCCCCTTCAACTTTGAGCTCTTCACCGGCTCGCCGGACGACAACAACATCCACTTCTTCTTCAACGGCGCCATGAGCGTGCTGCAGCCCTTCATCGACAGCGGCAAGATCGTGGTGAAGTCCGGCCAGACCCAGGAGTCCCAGGTCACGACGAAGGACTGGAGCTCGGCGAACGCCCAGTCCCGCATGGAGAATCTGATCTCCCAGTATAGCTACGGCCCGAAGGGCACGAAGCTTGACGCGGTCATGAGCAACAACGACTCGATCGCGCAGGGCGTGGCGGTGGCGCTGCAGAACGCCGGCTACACGGCGGATAACTTCCCGCTGATCTGCGGGCAGGACTGCGACAAGGCCTCCGTGATCAACATGCGCAACGGCTTCCAGTATTCCAGCGTGTTTAAGGACACCCGCACCCTGGCTGACGCAGTCAAGACCATGGTCGGTCAGATTGCCGCCGGGCAGACCGTCCAAGTCAACGACACCTCTACTTACAACAACGGCGTCGCCGTGATCCCGAGCTACCTCTGCCAGCCGGTGGCCTACACCATCGCGGACATCGGCAAGCTGGTGGACAGCGGCTACTACACCTGGGCCGATATCGGCGGCGACAAGGGCACCCTCCCGCTGGACGGCCAGATTAAGTAAGCAACAACAGAACCGCGTCAGCGGTTGCAGGTAAGGGCGCCGCGAAACTATCGGTTTTATGTAGTTTCGCGGCGTTCTCCTGTGCATGGCATGTCATTCTGAGGGCATTTATGCACGAAGAATCTTAAAGATTCTTCGCTGCGCTCAGAATGACACAGTTTTTTAAGGGTGACAATGACACAGTTTTTTAGAATGACAATGACTTAGAATGACAATGACACGGTTTTTTAAGAGTGACAGAGTTTTCTAATCACCGGTTGTGAGGAGGGCTTTTATGGCGGCAATTTTAGAGATGAAAAATATCACAAAGGATTTCTCGGGTGTGCGCGCTCTCGATAACGTGAACATGGAAGTGGAAGAGGGGCAAATTCACGCGCTGGTCGGCGAAAACGGCGCCGGGAAAAGCACACTGATGAACGTTCTGAGCGGGGTCTATCCTTACGGCACCTACGAGGGTGACATCTGCTATAAGGGCGCGCTCTGTAAGTTCGCCGGGATCAAGGACAGTGAGAAGCTGGGGATTGTCATTATCCACCAGGAATTAGCCCTGGTACCTCTGCTGTCCATCGGCGAGAACATGTTTTTGGGCAACGAGCAAAAGACCGCCTTTACCGTGGACTGGGACAAGACCTATCACCGGGCGGATGAATTGCTCCAAACTGTGGGCTTGAACGAATCCTCCCGGACGCTCATCAAGGACATCGGCGTCGCCAAACAGCAGCTTGTTGAAATCGCCAAGGCGCTGTCCAAGAGTGTCAAGTTGCTCATTTTGGACGAGCCCACCTCCTCTCTCACAGAGGAGGACTCCCAAAAGCTCCTGGATCTCATCGTGAACCTCAAAGGCGAGGGCGTGACCTCCATCATCATCTCTCACAAGCTCAACGAGGTCATCGGCGTGGCGGACAAGATCACGATCCTCCGGGACGGCCATACGATCGAGACCCTGGTCAAGGGCCTGGACGACGTGAGTGAGCCGCACATCGTCAAGGACATGGTGGGCCGCGAGATGACGGGCCGCTTTCCAAAGCGGGAGAGCCATGTCGGCGATGTCAGCTTTGAGATTGAAAACTGGAACGTTCACCACCCGCTCTATGGCCGGAAAGTCTGCGACAACGTGAGCCTCACACTGCACAGAGGCGAGGTTGTGGGCATCAGCGGACTCATCGGCGCGGGGCGGACGGAGCTGGCCATGAGCATGTTCGGCCGCAGCTACGGCGCGAATATCAGCGGCACGATGCGGATCGACGGCCAGGAGGTCAAACTCCACAGCCCGAAGGAAGCCATCGCGCATAAGCTGGCCTACATCACGGAGGATCGCAAGGGCAACGGGCTCATTCTAAGCAAAACAATCCGGGAGAACACCACGCTGGCCAAGATGTCCCGGATCAGCAAAAACGGCGTGGTTGACACCGACCTGGAGATCAGCGAGGCCGCTGCCTATACGGAAAAATTGCTGGTCAAGTGCTCCAGCATCGAACAGCTGGTGAATAACCTCTCCGGCGGGAATCAGCAAAAAGTTTTGGTCAGCAAGTGGATGTTCGCGGAGCCGGACATTCTCATCATGGACGACCCGACCCGCGGCATCGACGTGGGCGCGAAATATGAGATCTATACGATTATCAACCAGCTGGTCGCGGAGGGAAAAACCGTTTTGATGATCTCCTCCGAGATGCCGGAGGTTCTGGGGATGTGCGACCGCATCTATGTGATGTATGAGGGGCGCATCGTCGGCGAGATGGAAAAGGCCGAGGCCACCCAGGAGGGCATTATGTCCCTGATTTTGGAAGCCGCAAAGGAGTATGCGAAAAATGAATAACACCACAGCCGATCTGAGAAAGACCGCGAGTTTTGCGGAAGGCGCCAAAGGTCTCATCAAGAAAAATACCATGTCCCTCGCGCTGGTCGTCGTCGTGATTCTGATTGAGATTTTACTGCACGCCACGGGGCTTGGAACCATGTTCAAGGACATGAACATCTCGAACCTCGTCAGCCAGAACGCCTATGTGCTCATCCTGGCCACCGGCATGCTGTTGTGCATCCTCACCGGCGGCAACATCGACCTCTCCGTCGGCTCTATGGTGTGCTTCATCGGCGCGGTCGGCGGACAGCTGATCGTCAACATGAACGCGAACATCTATGTCTCCATTCTCTGCTGCCTGGCGATCGGCCTGGCTGTGGGCGCGTGGCAGGGTTTCTGGATCGCCTACGTGCGGATCCCGGCCTTTATCGTCACACTGGCCGGGATGCTCATCTGGCGCGGTATGGGCTGGATCGTCCTCAACGGCTACACCATCTCCCCGATGCCGAAGAACTTTTTGGACATCTTCAACGGGTTTCTGCCAGGGAACTCCCCGCCGGCTACGGCCCTGCGCACGGCTCTGATTGGAGCCGGGGTCTTATTTTTGGTTTTATTGATCTTAATCGTTGTGCAGTACGTCGTGCGGTTATGTCGTAGGGCAAGGGAACGTAAAAAAGGCCATGAGGTAAAGAAATTTTCTTTTCCGATCCGTACACTCGTTATTGGCATAGCTATTATAATCGTCATAGCAGCGATGCTCTAT
>WQUU01000324.1 GCA_009781925.1 Bacillota bacterium
TGGGCGGCAACCGGGTGAAAAAGGCCCGCTGGGTGCTGAACATCATGGTTGTCTGGTTTCTGACCGGTTTCTGGCACGGGGCGGACTGGAGCTTTATCGCCTGGGGCCTGTATTTCGGCCTGTTGCTCCTGGTTGAGAAACTGTTTCTGGGCAAAGTTCTATTAAAGACCCCCGCCGCCGTACAGCACATCTGGACGATGCTCCTGGTGCTCATCGGCTGGGCCTTCTTTGACGCGGCGACCTTCGGCGAAGCTGTGAACCGCCTGGGCCTGATGGTCGGCGCGGGCGCAAGCAGCTTTGCGGGGCCCGTGGCCCTGTACTATCTGCGCAGCTATGCCCTGCCGCTGCTCCTCGGCGTGCTCGGCAGCACGCCTCTCCCGAAGCGCGCGGCGGCTTTTCTACTGGAAAAGGGCAGGGGCCTCATGACGGTATTGGAACCCCTGGGCGTGGGCGTTCTGCTTTTGACCGTCACAGCCTTTTTGGTGGACGGTTCGTTTAACCCGTTTATCTATTTCCGGTTTTAGGAGGAAATACCGTGCCTTGTAGGGAACGCATTTATGCGTTCCGCCGTACGGCGCGATCAGCACCGCGGAACGGATAAATCCGTTCCCTACGAAAAAAACATAGAGGAATACTGTATGAATCAGCAAAAACCCCCGCTGCACATCGTGCTCACCGCCGTAATTTTCATCCTCCTCCTGGGCGGACTCGCCCTCGCGAACCTCCTGGCCCCGAACCCCTCCGTGCTCACCAGCGAGCGCAGGCGGCCCGCCTCCTTCCCGGCGCTGACCGTCCAAACCGTGACCGGCGGCGAGTTTATGACCGGCTTTGAGAGCTATTCCGCAGACAACTTTGTCCTGCGGGACAGTTTCCGTACCCTCCGGGCGGTGACGGTACTGGATGTCTTTCTGCAGACCGACAAATCCGGGCTCTACCGGTGGAATGGCGGCGCGGGGAGCTTTCAAGCGGTGAATGAGACGGAATTTACCCGCTCGGCCCAGCGGCTTGACCGGGTGGCCGCACAGCTCACGGGCCTGCATGTTTACTACGCCGCGATCCCCGACAAGAGCATTTACACGGGCCGTTTCTTCCCGGGCTATGATCCGGAGAAGGCCGCGCGGATCTTAGGGGCAAGCCTCCCAAGCCTGACGTCCATCGACTTGACGCCCGCCCTGGCGCTCGGGGACTACTACAATACCGACCTGCATTGGGATCAGACCCGGCTCCAAGGCGTGCTGGACACGCTGGGCGCGTCCATGCGCTTTCCCCCGCCTGATCTGAGCGCTTTCACCGTGCGCACGGTGGGGAACTTTCAGGGCGTCTATACGGGTCAGATCGCCCTGCCTTTGCGGCCTGACGTGATGACCTGTCTGACCGGCGGCGCGATGGACGAACTGCAGGTGCGCTATCTAGACCCCCGGACACTGGAATTTGACCCCGGCCCCGTCTACGACGACACGGCCTTTTTGGGCCGCGACCCCTATGACTTCTTTCTGCGCGGGGCCCAGCCGGTCATTGAAATCATAAACCCCAACGCGGAAAATGATCATACGCTCTATCTCTTTCGGGACAGCTTCGGCTCCAGCCTGGGCCCGCTCTTCGCCTGCGGGCCCTATGCGAAAGTCGTGCTCATCGACCTGCGCTACATCAACAGTGCGCTGCTATTGCAATTGCAAAAATTTGAGCCGGGCGCGGACGCCCTGTTTCTCCTGAGTTCTCAGGTATTGAACAATTCTTCGATCTTAATGGTAAATTGATAATTTGCAATTTTTATACTTGAAAAATGCAAAACGCCGTGATACAATCAGTTTTAGACAATCAACCAAAGGAGGGTATCGCTATGGCAGAGATTACAAAGGCAGAGGCCAGGGCCATCTTTGAGCGGCTCTGTGAGGAGCACATCCAAAACATTCGGCTGGATCCCAGCGGCTACGAGCTCTATAAAGTCAAGCGCGGGCTCAGAAACAGCGACGGCACCGGCGTTGTGGCGGGCATCACCCGGATCGGAAACGTACAGGGCTACATCATCCAGGACAACGAGCCCGTGGCGATTCCGGGCAAACTGTTCTACCGGGGCATTGACGTGGAGGAGCTCATCGCGGGGTGCCAGGCGGAAGACCGCTTCGGCTTTGAGGAGACGGCCTTTCTTCTGCTCTTCGGTGAGTTACCCACACAGGCGCAGCTGGACGATTTTGTCCGCGCCATGGAGGAGTACCGCGCGCTGCCCTACCGTTTCACAGAGGACATGATCCTCGCCGCCCCCAGCCAGGATGTTATGAATAAGCTGGGCCGGGGGATTCTGGCCCTGTACTCCTATGATCAGAATGACCCGGAGGACAACTCTTACACAGCGCAGATGGAAAAGGCCATGTACCTCATCGCCCGCTGCCCCGTCATCGTGGCCCACGGCCTGGCGGCAAAGCAACACTACCACGACCACGCGGGCCTGCATCTGTTTGACCCGCAGCCCGGGCTCAGCACGGCGGAGAACTTCCTCTACTCTGTCCGCCGCGACAACCACTATTCCAAAGAGGAGGCCCGGCTCCTGGATCTCTGCTTGATCATGCACGCGGAGCACGGCGGCGGCAATAACTCGGCCTTCGCCTGCCGGGTGCTGTCCTCCTCCGGCACGGATATCTACTCCGCGATCTCCGCCGCGGTGGGCTCCCTAAAGGGGCCGAAGCATGGCGGCGCGAACAAGAAGGTCATGGAGCAGTTCCGCGTGATCGAGTCGGAGGTCAGCGACTGGGACGACGAGACCGCGGTGCGCCGTTGCCTCATGCGCATCGCCTCCGAGGAGCTCGGAGACGGCAGCGGCCTCATCTACGGCCTCGGCCACGCCGTATACACCATCTCCGACCCCAGAAC
>WQUU01000325.1 GCA_009781925.1 Bacillota bacterium
GTCGCCGTCTATGTGAGCGGCCAGAAAGCGCCGCAGACGGTGACAAACATCCCGCTGAGCAGTCTCCGCGAGACGGATCGCCAGAGTGTGGAGTCCGGCATCCCCGTGGGCAGCTATGAGGAACTGCAGCAGCTATTGGAGGATTTCGGGTCGTAGGGGGCGACAAACCCCCGGCGCTCCGCGCCACCCCCCTTTCAAGGGAAGAGGGGCAGGCCGTCAAAAAAGGGGGTTCCTCTAGCGGGACGCCCAAGGGGGCGTCCCCTACACCCCTTGATATTGGACATACCCTTGTAGGGGCCGCCGCCCTCGGCGGCCCGCATTCCTGGGTTTATTGACAGGCTAGCCCCCTTCCAGGGGAAGGGGGTGGCCGTAAACCGGGGGTTAGTGTGCGTATTCCTAAAAATGGAACGCCAAAAGCGCAAAAACCGATTGATTTGTTGGCCAAAATGGGGTACAATGAGAATAGCAAAGCAGTCGGAGGCCAGCCATGGGCAAAGAAGAATACGGGGATGACTACATCACCATCACAGACGAAGAGGGCACAGAGTTCGAACTCGAGCATCTGGACACACTGGAGTATCAGAACCAGACCTATATGGCCTTTGTCCCCGCCGATATGGACGAGGACGACGAGGATTACGGCATTATTCTGCTCAAGGTCATCGAGGAGAACGGCGAGGAGCTCTTTGGCTCCATCGACGACGAGGCTGAGGAGCAAGCCGTCTACGACGCCTTCATGGAGCGCCTGTTTGACGAAGACGAGGCATAGATTGTTCCCAGAGGTAAAAAAGCCTGCGGTGTGCGTGACGGGCCCATTTTAACCCACATCTCTCATAAGGGACGCCGTACTCCCGCCGTGGATTGCAGGCCTCCCGGGCCAGGTCCGGCCTGGCTTGGATGTTGGAAGCAGTGAAGCGCCGGGGAGGCGACCCACCTGCATGAACGTGCAGGTTCAATTGGGTTCGCACGGCTCTCGCGGGTTTTATGAAAAAAGGCGCCGGGTTGTTCCAAGCGATTGGGGCGGCCCGGTGTTTCTTGTTTTGTTGTCAATACGACCAGCAGGATATCAACTGTCATAATGCCCGCCGCATTGCGCAATGATCAGTTGGTCACGTTCAACTTTGTAGACGATGCGGTGCTCTTCGTCAATGCGCCTGCTCCAATATCCCTGTTTGTTTCCCTTCAGAGGTTCCGGCTTGCCGATACCGGTAAAAGGGTGGCGGTCAATGTCTTTGAGAAGCTCGTTGACGCGCCTGAGCGTTTTTCTATCTCGGTTTTGCCATTCAATATATTCGTCCCATGCTCTGTCGTGCCATGTCTTATTCATCGTCAGCCTCGATCAGCTCATGAGCCGTAAGATTTCTGCCCGCCTCAATATCGGCGATCCTACGGCTTAACTCCGCTTGATTTTTTTCGCTGTAAAACGGGTCATATATCTCAAACGGAATTTTTCCCTGGCGCAGGGATTGTCTGGCAAAAATATTAAACGCCGTGGATAAGTTCATACCGAAGTCATTGAACATTCTTTCCGCCTGTTCTTTGACATCCCGATCAAGCCTGACGGTCACATTAATTGTTTCGGCCATTTTGAGCACCTCCAAAGTCTTGTAGTCCTATTATAGCATATTATTTCGTGTATTTCAAGTGATATGCACGAAATTTTTAGATCCTGCCCCTTATAATATGAATCTTCAAACGAGATCACATCTCCAGCGAAGCGGCAAAACGGTTAAAGTATGCCTCAAAGGGCTCGGCGGAGTCTTTTTGATGCTCGCACAGATATCTGTAAAAATACGGCGACAGGACATGCGAGCCCCCGTCATGCACTTTGAAATACGCAAACGGATCCATCTTCACGCCCAATTGAACCACAACATAAACGCCCAACGCCTCGACGATATTTTCCTCGATGAAACCCTCCATGGAGACATAACCGGAATTCGGATTTTGATTGGCAAACGCCTCGGCCACCCACGGCTTTTCGGCGAGCGCCAGCACTGATTCTCTCACGGCGTTGAGGTCATACGGCGGGTGGAAAAGTTCATGCGTGACGTTGGACAGAATCGTGTCGTCCGGGTAGGAGATATCCGAGATGAGATTGTTCCCACAGAGTTTGATGCCGTGCGGAGCCGCGAAGGAGCACAGAAAAACCGTGCAGTCGGAGTTGTCGAACTTGTCAAAGTTTTTGAGCCGGCGCATATGCCCATCAATCTGATGCCGTTCCAAATATTGATCGACCCGCTCACATCTCGCTTTGATCAGAGGCAACCGCCTTCGTCTTGATCCCAGCGCTGAGACGAGGGTACCATTCGGAAAACGCCTCCGGATGCCCCCGCACATAACAATCGTCCGCCGTCATGACATTTAAAAAGCAAAACATGTCCAGGTTATAGCTATGCGCCGTCTTGATCCTCATCTTTATTTTCTCCCCCCTCACCCCAGCAGAAGGCCGCAGACCAGCGGGATCGTCGCCACGCTCAGCACCGTCGTTAAAAACACGCCGCTGGAACCCAGGCGCTCGTTGCCGCCGTATTGGTTGCACAGGAGCGTGGTGTTGACCGCCACGGGCATGGACGCCATGACGGTGGTCAATTCCAGCAGCACGGGATTGCTGATGAAAAAGCGGAACAGGAAATAGACGATCACCGGCGTCACGAGCAGCCGCAGTACCGCGAGGGCATAGAGCCGCCACTGCCCGAATACCTGCCGGACCGGGATACAGGCCAGTGACGCGCCGATGGCCAGCATTCCGCCGGGGATATGGATGTCCCCCAGCATTGTCAGCGCGTTCGTCAGGAGCGCGGGAACCGCCGGTTTAAACAGCATAATGGCCGCCGCCAGCAGAGAGGCGATAAACGGCGGGTTCAAGATGACCTTGAGTTCCAGCTTGGCCTCACTGTCCCGCCCGGATAGCAATAACACGCCCACGGAAAACGCCAGCGCGTTAAAAGGCAGATTGAAAATGGCGGCATAGACCAGGGCCGTATCGCCAAAGTCGCCAAAGAGGAGCTTGATCACGGGGAACCCGATGAAGGCGAGGTTGCCGAACATCTGCATATAGTTATATGTCCCCCGATCCGCCAGAGGCGCGCGGGAGGCCCTGGCAAAGCCCCAGCCCAGGAGAAAGAGGAGACCGTGCATGGCAAAGGACAGCAGCACGATTTCCCCCATCAGCCCAAGGGCAAGCGTCCCTTTGGCGGTGAGGGCGGAGGACAGAATCAGGCCGCACTGGGTGACATTGATCAGGATCCAGGACAATTTTGTCCGGAAACTCTCGTCGATGATCTTCCCCTTATAGAGGCCAAATCCCACGGCCATCAGGATCATCAATGTGGCCATCAGATCGATGAGTTTTGATAAATCTATGATCAAGGAAATACCCCTATACTAGAGTGTGTACAGCAGTTTTAGGAGCAATTCGATGGGTTTGAGCGCGGCCCGGTTTAAATTGTCATCAAAGTCTCCGGGCGCGGCGGCGTCCGCCCTGTCGGAGATCGCGCGGAGTACCGTGAATGGAATTTGATTTACATAACATACATGTCCGATGCTGCCGCTCTCCATATCGACGGCGGCGGCCCCAAATTTTTTGTAAATGCGCGCGCCCTCCGCGGCGCTCGTCACAAAGCGATCCCCCGAGGCGATGCAGCCCGTGCGCAGCTCCGGCTCCAGCGCCAGAAGGCGCCCGTTTAAGTCCGCCGCGCACGGGATATGTATGAGCCCGAGTTTGGGGATCAGCCCCGGCGGGTCACCGAAGGCGGTGGTGTCCAGATCGTACTGCACGACGCTGTCAGCCAGCAGGAGTTCTCCCGCTTTCAGCGCCGGGTCGAGGCCTCCCGCCACGCCGATGTTGACGACAAAGTTCGGCGCGTATTTTAAAATCATGGCCTGTGTGCAGAGGGCGGCGTTCACCTTCCCCGCTCCGCAGAAGGCCGCGATGACCTCTGCATTCCCGATTTTGCCGGATGTAATCTCCTGTAAAAGACTCTGTACCTCGATCTCCATCGCTCCGATCACCGCAATGCGCATACCGGCTCTCCCCTCGTTTCGCGTTTATACTGGAAGGTATTATATTCCTTCCCCTCTCCAGCGTCAAGCGAGGAAAAAACCCCGCCGCAAAAAATGCGGCGGGGTTCTTCCCACAGAGCTCAGCGCATGGGCGACGCGGAGGGGCGCAGGGAGGGTGACGCGCCGCCTGTCCCGCCGCCGGGCGTCGTGGCGGGCGAGCCGCTCGGAGAGTGTCCCGGGGAGGGGCGGGGCGCGGTGGTCGGCGCCGCGCTGGTATAGGGCGCGGTCGTGGCGCGGGGCGCGGTAGACGTGTAGGGCGCCGCGGATGCATGAGGGACAGCCGTTGGCATCAGCGACGGGGCGACGCCTGACGGGGCAGGGCTGTGCGTAGTCGTGGTACGGCCGTAGCAGCCTGTCAGAAGGGCCAGAGACAGCAGTGCCGCGGTTAAGATGCTTATTGTCTTACGCATTCGATTTTTCCTCCAGGTTGAATAATACGCCCTTATTGTGCGCCAAAGGGCCGGGATTATGAAACAAACTGTAAAAAAAGTTTTCTCTGGCATTCCGAGCGCAGCGAAAAAACTTTCTCAATCAGACCCTTCGCTTCGCTCAGGGTGACAGTTTTTTTGTTTTCTAACATCTTTTTTGTTTTTATTTTTTGTTTTCTAACATCTTATTTTTCTAACATCTTATTCTTGAAATATAAAAAATAAATGATATACTATCTTTGTCATAAAAAATGGGAGGCCGTCCGATGAGCCATGTCCCTACGCCCGCCGAGGCGAGAGAAATTTTAAAAAAATACAACCGGGAAAACTTCCACCTCCAGCACGCGGAGACCGTGGCGAAAGTCATGCGGGAGCTCTCCAAAAAGTATGATCCGGGCCAAGAGGACTATTGGGAGGCCGTGGGCGTCCTTCATGACATCGATTTTGAGCTCTATCCGGAGGAACACTGCAAAAAAGCCCCGGAACTTCTCAGGGAAAATGACGTGGACGAGGGCGTCATCCGCGCGGTCGTCAGCCACGGCTGGGGGCTTTGTTCGGACGTAAAGCCGGAGCGCATGATGGAAAAAGTGCTCTTCGCCACGGACGAGCTCACCGGTCTCATCGGCGCGGCGGCCCTCATGCGCCCCACCGGCATGAGCGATATGGAGCCGAAATCGGTCATCAAGAAGTTCAAGGACAGGGGTTTTGCCGCCGGCTGTTCCCGGGACGTGATCCGCCAAGGCGCGGAACTCATGGGCGTGGAACTGAACGACCTCATCGCAATGACGCTGGAGGCCATGAAGGCGTAGTGTAGGGGCCGCACATTGGGCGGCCCGCAACCCTCAAATATGAGAGCGAATCCGGTCTGGTGGCCGGCGCGGACTTCAAATCCGTCTGTGAGGCGGCAGCCCCGCCTCTGGTGTGTTCGATTCGCACTCGCTCTCGCCAAAAAACACAGGTTAAGCGGCTATGAATTACGCACTCCTTCCAAAAATCGACCGCGTCACGGACGAGGCGGAGCGCAGGCTCTCCGCCTCTGGTGTTGTTTATGCCCGTCAGGTTCTGACCGACGCCGTACGGGACAGTGTGAACGCACTCCGGGAGTCGGGCTGGGACGACGGCCTGTCCCGGGAGGGCCTCTTTGAGTGCGCGGTTCTTACGTCGCTCGGCCTCTACACGCGGCGCGTGCGCCCCTCTTTCCGGCCCGTGCTCAACGCCACCGGTATTGTCCTGCACACGAACTTGGGCCGCGCCCCCTTGGCGCGGGAGGCCGTCCGCGCCCTGGCAGAGGACGCGACCGGCTACTGCAATCTGGAGCTCGATTTGGACAGCGGCGCGCGCGGCGAGAGAAACAGTCACGTTTCCGCCCTCCTCTGCGGACTCTGCGGCAGCGAGGACGCCATCGCCGTGAACAATGCCGCCGCCGCGCTTCTCCTGGCGCTGGACACTTTGGCAAAAGGAGGGGAAGCTGTTGTCTCCCGCGGGCAGGCGGTGGAGGTGGGCGGCGGGTTCCGCATCCCCGACGTGGTTGCGCGCGGCGGCGCCGTTTTACAGGAGGTGGGCGCCACCAACAAGTGCCGCATCGCCGACTATGAGGCCGCGATCAACGAGAAGACCGCCTGTGTTTTGCAGGTGCATCCCAGCAACTTCAGTATGTCCGGCTTTGTGGAAGCCGTATCCACGGCCGAGCTGGCACAGCTCGCCCACGCCCGCAATTTGCCGCTGATCTACGATCTGGGCAGCGGCCCCCTCTACCCCTTCGCGGAGGCCGGGATCGGCCAGGAGCCCCTGCCTGCCCGCGCCATTTCCGACGGCGCGGATCTGCTCATCTTCTCCGGGGACAAGCTCCTGGGCGGCCCCCAGGCCGGAATCATCGCGGGAAAGCGGGAGCTTCTCAATAAGATTCGAAAAAATCCCCTCATCCGGGCTCTGCGCGCCGATAAACTCTGCCTCTGCGCGCTGGAGGCCACCCTCGCCCTCTACCGGGACGGGCGGGAGCGGGAGATTCCGGTGGTGTCCATGCTGCTGGCGCCGGAATCGGAGTTGCGGCGTCGGGCCGAGGCGCTCTTTGCGGCGCTTGACCGCTGCGCGGCGGAGTGCTCCCTGGCGCGGATAAAAGCGCCCGTGGGCGGCGGCTCCCTGCCGGGGGTCGAGCTCCTCAGCTGGGTCGTGGAGATCTTGCCAAAACATTTGCGTGTGGACGACTTCCTCTATAAACTGCGCACGGGCGATACGCCTGTGCTGGCCTATATCCACGAGGGCAAGGCGTGCTTTGACCTCCGCTGCGTGCCGGATGAAAAGCTGAATATCCTGGCGGAGGCCATCAGAAACGCGCTGCTATGAGTGACGCGCGCATCGTCGTCGGCACCGCCGGGCACGTGGATCACGGCAAGACCCGGCTCGTCCAGGCGCTGACCGGCATTGATACGGATCGCCTCCCGGAGGAAAAGCGGCGCGGCATGACCATTGTGCCCGGCTTCGTCCCCCTGGATCTCCCGAGCGGGCGGCGGCTGGGTCTCGTGGACGTGCCGGGACACGAGCGCTTTGTGAAAAATATGCTGTGCGGCGCGGCGGGTATCGACATGGCCCTCCTTGTCGTCGCCGCCGACGAGGGCGTCATGCCCCAGACGGCGGAGCATTTGAACATCCTGCGGCTGCTCGGGATTGAGCGGGTTGTCGTGGCGCTCACAAAGTGTGAACTGGCCGACGAAGCGCTGCTCGCGCTGGCGCGCGCGGAGGTCGCCGAACTGCTCGCGGGCACGCGTCTGAAAGGCGCGCCGATCCTCGACGTCTCCGCCGTCACGGGCTATCACATTCCGGAACTTCTGGCGCTGCTGGACAAAGTCGCCGGAGAACTTGTCCCCAAGCGTTCCGGCGGCCCCTGCCGGATGCCGGTTGACCGGGTGTTTTCGAAGCCGGGCTTCGGCGCCGTCGCCACCGGCACCCTCTGGGCCGGAGCTATTGAGACCGGCGCGCGGCTCATATTGCTCCCCTCCGGAGACGAATTGCGCGTGCGCGGCCTGCAGGTGCACGGCGCGCCGGTCATGCGGGCGGCGGCGGGACAGCGCGTGGCGGTCAATTTGGCGGGGCCGGAGACGGAGCGGGTGAACCCCGGCGCCTGGCTCTGCGCGCCCGGCGCGCTTCAGGCGAGTTACCGGCTGCATGTGGCCTTTGACTTTGTGTCCACGGCAAAAGCGCCCGAAAACCACAGCCGGCTGCGGGTCTTTCACGGCACCTCGGAGGTCTTTGGCCGCCTGCGCCTTCCGGATCAGCTGCGGTTGGAGACCCCGCTGTTTCCCCTGCCCGGGGACAGATTGATTTTGCGAACCCTCTCTCCCGCCGTCACCGTGGCCGGGGCCACGGTACTGGAACCGCCCCGGAACGCAAAGGGCTCCGAGGAATTCCGGCAGCGGGAGACGCTAAAATTTTTGGCGGATTACCACAAAAAATACCCCCTGCGCCGGGGGATGCCTCTGGCGGAACTCCGGCAGCGCGCCTCCGGTGATTTGTCGGCATTTTTGAAAGACGGCAGCATCGCGCTGGACGGGACACAGGCGGCGCTGGCGGATTTTGTCTGCGCCCCCGCCGAGGCGCAGCGGGCTGATTTGGACGCCATTGAGACCGCGTACCGGGAGCGGCTTTTCACGCCGCCGGAGTTTTCCGCTGTCACAGACCCGCT
>WQUU01000326.1 GCA_009781925.1 Bacillota bacterium
ATACCATAGAGACAGTGCTCAAGTCCACGTCACTCGCGATCGACAACATCGACGACCTGTTTGCGGGGCGAACTCCGAGAAACATCATCAACCCCAAGTATGCGGGGGAATAGAGGCGATTCTGTCATGCGAATCGGGTACAATCAGGGAACTTCAATGAAGCACTCCACGCTGGAGGGAGACGTCGCGCTGTGTAAGAAGTACGGTTTTGCGGGGATTGAGATGCAATCACCGCTTTTGGACGCGTACATGGACTGTCACACGCTGGACGACCTGCGGAAGCTGTTTGCCGAAAGCGGCGTGAAAGCTCTGCCCGTCAACGCGCTCACTGAGTTTAACGAGAGGGGCGCACTGGAAGCGAAGAGCGACCGGCTGCGCTATCTCTGCACATGCGCGAACGCCGCCGGAGCGGACACAGTCATTCTGGTTCCCGCCCCCCATCCGGTGGACGGCATCATCAGTATGGAGGACACTGTGCAGGCCATTCGCACATACACCGCTGTCGCCTCGCAATATGGCGTTACCTTGGCCTTGGAATTTCTCGGCTTTCCTGACAACAGCGTGAAGTCGCTGGAGGACGCAGCGGCCATCGCGGAGCAGGTGCCGGGCTTGCGCCTGGTTTTGGACTGTGCGCACATTATGGCGGGGCCGACCGAACCGGCGGATATTATGAAGCTGAACCCGGAAAAAATCGCCATCATCCACATCGACGATCTGTGCAAAAACGCCTCTGGTATCTACACGGATGCCGACCGCGTGTGGCCCGGTGACGGCGATTTGGGCCTCGCGCCGATCCTCGTCAATCTGTGGGCAATCGCTTATAGCGGAATCGTGAGCGTTGAACTTCTCAATCCGGTGTATTGGGATTTACCTGTTGAGGAGATTTTTAAGACGGCGATGCAGAGAACGGAAGAATTTTTGTCCTCACTGAGGAGGAGCATTCGTTGAATTCATTACATCTGTACTGGCTGGGCGGAGCCGGATTTCTCGTCCGGGCGGACAACTTGACGATCGGAATTGACCTGTACCTATCGAATGCCTGTATGCGGGAGGATGAATCCTTTAAGCGGCTGGTGCCGCCGCCGGTTTCCCCCAAAGACCTCAAGCTGGACTACCTGATCGCCTCCCATGAGCACGGCGACCACTTTGACACCGGGTCGATTCATCAACTGATCTCTCCGGCCAACGCCACGCAGCTGATCTGCCCCGGCAATACGGCCAAAGAAGCCGTCTATCTCGGCATAGACCCGGCGCGGATCCACGAGCTGAACCGGGGAGATTCCCTGGACTTAAACGGTTTTTCGATCCGCGCGGTGATGGCGGATCATGGGGACGACTCGCCGGATGCCATCGGCTTCTTCCTCTCGGTTAGGGGAAAGGTCATCTACTTTGTCGGCGACAGCCGGTTTCGGACAGATTTTCTCGGCTGCATCGGGCCGCATGAGGCGATCGACGTGCTGCTGGTGCCGATCAACGGGCGCTTCGGCAACCCGGACGGGCGGGACGCGGCGTATTTTGCACAGATGCTGAAGCCGAAAGTAGTAATTCCATGCCATTATTGGCTCTTTCTGGAGCACGGTGGCGACCCCGGCGACTTTTTGGAGTGCTGTGGCAGGATCGCGTCGGAATCAAAGGCAAAAATTTTGTCTATTGGCGAAGACCACATTATTTGACTGGAGTGATTTGTTGTGAGCAGAGCGTCAGATTTACTGCAAAAGATGAAGAGTAGGGAGCTTGTCGTCGGCACCCACGTCAATTTATCCGACCTATCCGTGTCCGAGCAACTGGGCACCCTGGGTTTTGAGTTCGTCTGGATCGACTACGAGCACGCCCCGCTGGACCGGCAGACGGTGATGAGCCACATCATCGCCTGCAAAGCCGGGAACACGGCGGCCTTTGTCCGCCTCCCCTGGAACGACCCGGTTCTGGCCAAGCCGATCCTGGAGATGGGCCCCGACGGCCTGGTGTTCCCCTTTATCCGCACGGCGGAGGAGGCGGAGGCGGCCGTGGCGGCCTGCCGCTATCCGCCGAAGGGCATTCGGGGCTTTGGCCCCCGGCGGGCCAATCAATACGGCACGCTGCCGAACGATGAGTATCTTGCGACGGTGGACAGCTCCTTGTTGAAGATCATGCAGATCGAACATGTGGACGCGGTGAATAACCTCGAAGAAATCCTCGCGGTGGACGGCGTGGACACCATCGTGGTGGGCACGAACGACCTCTCCGGCTCCATCGGCCTGCTGGGCCAGACGCGGCATCCCGAGGTGCTGGCGCTGCTGGACGAGATCGCCGTCAAATGCAAGAAAGCTGGCGTCCCCTTCGGCATTTCCATGGGCTTTGACAAGCAAAACGTCGCCGACTGGATCCGCCGCGGTGTCAGTTGGATGGGCGTGGGCAACGACGTCAGCTACATCGCCCAGGCGGGGACGGAGACGATCAGGATTGTAAAGGAATTGGCGGCAAAATGAAGATAGTCATTTTAGATGGGTACACCGAGAATCCGGGCGACCTGAGCTGGGCCGGCTTTGAGGCGCTGGGAAGTCTCACCGTTTACAATCGCACACCGTTGACCGACGCAAAGGAGATCATCGCGCGGATCGGCGACGCGGAGATCGTCATCACCAACAAGACACCCATCATCCGCGCAACCCTGGACGCCTGCCCGAAAATCCATTACATCGGCCTTCTGGCCACCGGCTACAACGTCGTGGACGTGGACGCTGCCAAGGAAAAGGGCATCCCCGTCACCAACATCCCCAGCTACGGCACCGACGCCGTGGGTCAGTTCGCCATCGCGCTGCTGCTGGAAATCTGCCACCACATCGGGCATCACAGTGACGCGGTGCACAGCGGGCGCTGGGA
>WQUU01000327.1 GCA_009781925.1 Bacillota bacterium
ATCGAGGTGGATCGGGAGCGTGTGGATTACATCGACGTCTCCCCCGGCATGATGGTCTCCATCGCCACGGCCATGATCCCGTTTTTGGAGAACGATGACGCCAACCGCGCCCTTATGGGCGCAAACATGCAGCGCCAGGCCGTGCCGCTGCTGATCACGGAGGCGCCCGTCGTCGCCACCGGCATTGAGCACAAGTGCGCCGTGGACTCCGGCGTCGTGGTGCTGGCCGAGGACGACGGCCTGGTCACAAAAGTCTCCGCCACAGACATCTCCATCGATTACGGCAAGGGCGGCGCCAGAACCTACCGCATGACAAAATTTGCCCGCAGCAACCAGGGCACCTGCATCAACCAGCGCCCCATCGTGAATGTAGGCGACCGTGTAAAAAAGGGTGACGTCATTGCGGACGGCCCCTCCACCAGCAACGGGGAGATCAGCCTCGGCAAAAACGTCCTCGTAGGCTTCATGACCTGGGAGGGCTACAATTACGAGGACGCCATTTTGATCAATGAGCGCCTGGTGACGGACGACGTGTTCACCTCCATCCACATCGAGGAATATGAGTGCGACGCCCGGGACACCAAGCTGGGCCCGGAGGAGATCACCCGGGATATCCCCGGCGTCGGCGAGGACGCGCTCAAATATCTGGACGAGCGCGGCATCATCAGCGTGGGCGCGGAGGTGCGTTCCGGGGACATTTTGGTGGGTAAAGTCACGCCGAAAGGCGAGACCGACCTGACGGCGGAGGAGCGCCTGCTCCGCGCCATCTTCGGCGAAAAAGCCCGAGAGGTGCGTGATACCAGCCTCAAAGTGCCCCACGGCGAGAGCGGCATCATTGTGGACGTGAAGGTCTTCACCCGGGAGGCGGGGGACGAGCTGAGTCCCGGCGTCACCGAGGTGGTGCGGGTTTACATCGCCCAAAAACGGAAGATTTCCGTGGGAGACAAGATGGCGGGCCGCCACGGCAACAAGGGCGTTGTCTCCCGCATTCTGACCAAAGAGGACATGCCCTACCTGCCGGACGGCACGCCGCTGGACATCGTCCTGAACCCCCTGGGCGTGCCCTCCCGCATGAACATCGGCCAGGTGCTGGAGGTTCACTTCGGCTACGCGGCCCGCACCCTGGGCTGGAAAGTGGCGACCCCCATCTTCAACGGGGCTAACGAGCACAACATCATCGGTCTTCTGGAGGAGTCCGGCCTGAACGCGGACGGCAAGACCGTCCTCTATGACGGCCGCACGGGGGAACCCTTCGACAGCAAAGTCACGGTCGGCTATGTGTATTTTCTCAAGCTCCATCACCTGGTGGATGACAAGATCCACGCCCGCTCCACGGGCCCGTATAGTTTGGTGACACAGCAGCCTCTGGGCGGCAAAGCCCAGTTCGGCGGCCAGCGTTTCGGCGAGATGGAGGTCTGGGCCCTGGAGGCTTACGGCGCGGCCTATACGCTGCAGGAGATCCTGACTGTCAAGTCCGACGACGTCACGGGCCGTGTGCGCACGTATGAGAGCATTGTCAAGGGTAACAACATCCCGCAGCCGGGGGTGCCGGAGTCCTTCAAGGTGCTGGTCAAGGAACTGCAGTCCCTCTGCCTGGATGTGCACGTGCTGGATAAGGACGGGCAGGAGATCGAACTCAAGGACGACGATGACGACGATTTCAGCGGCAGCCTGCGGGATGAGAGCTCCTATCTCTCCAGCGACAGCGAGATCGAGAGCGCCGGCTTTGGCATCGATCAGGGGGCGGACGATCTCGATGACTACGACGATGAGGATGAAGACGAGGACGATGAGGACGACGACTTCCCGGAGGAAGAGGAAGGAGAAGACCTATGAGTTACACACCCTTTGACGCGATTCAAATCGGCATCGCCTCGCCGGAGATGGTTCGCTCCTGGTCCCACGGTGAGGTGAAAAAGCCGGAGACCATCAACTACCGCACCCTGAAGCCCGAGCGGGACGGCCTGTTCTGTGAGCGGATCTTCGGGCCCACAAAGGACTGGGAGTGCCACTGCGGGAAGTATAAGAAAATTCGCTACAAAGGCAAAATCTGTGATCGCTGCGGCGTGGAGGTCACGCGTTCCAAGGTGCGGCGCGAGCGCCTGGGCCATATCGAATTGGCCGCGCCCGTGTCCCACATCTGGTATTTCAAGGGCATCCCCTCCCGGATGGGCCTGCTCCTCGACCTGACTCCACGCATTCTGGAAAAGGTTCTGTACTTCGGCGCGTATATCGTCACCGACCCCGGGGACACGCCGCTCATGCGCTATCAGATCCTCAGCGAAAAAGAGTACCGCGATATGCGGGAAAAGTATGAGGACGATTTCGAAGCCGGTATGGGCGCGGAGGCCGTTAAGAAGCTCCTGGCCGACATCGATTGCGAAAAGCTGAGCGCCCAGCTCAGGGCCGAACTCAAGGACGCTGGCGGCCAGAAGAAGGCCAAGCTGATCAAACGCCTGGAGGTGGTGGACGCCTTCCTCCAGTCCGGCAACAGCCCCACCTGGATGATCATCGAAGTGCTGCCGGTGATCCCGCCGGAAATTCGCCCCATGGTTCAGCTGGACGGCGGCAGGTTCGCCACAAGCGACCTCAACGACCTTTACCGGCGGGTGATCAACCGCAACAACCGCCTGAAACGGCTCATGCAATTAAATGCCCCGGACATTATCGTGCGCAACGAGAAGCGGATGCTCCAGGAAGCCGTAGACGCTCTGATCGACAACGGCAGGCGCGGCAGGGCCGTGACCGGCGCGAATGCCCGCGCGTTAAAATCCCTCTCCGACATGCTGAAAGGCAAGCAGGGCCGGTTTCGGCAGAATCTTCTGGGCAAGCGCGTGGACTACTCCGGCCGGAGCGTCA
>WQUU01000328.1 GCA_009781925.1 Bacillota bacterium
TTTCATTTTACCTGCTCCTTTTAAATAATAATGTTTTTCTATGGCCCACATAAACGATGAACCATATCGTAAGGCTACTATAATACACTTGTACAGACATGTCAAGTTAAATTTTAGTTTTTCCCCCGAAAAATTTATTGAGTCCTACAGACATATTGAAATTTTTACTCTGTACAATTAGAAATTTATCCTATTTTTCGGCTCTTTCATATGCGTCGTTTGTGTATTTGGCTGAGGCCCGCTCGACCAGCTCGGGCACAAAGAGAACATCTCCGGTATCCGATGCGGGGTTATCAATCATCTTGAGCAACACTTCCGCCGCGCACTCGCCGAGCTGCTGCTGCGGGTGGTGTACGGTGGTCAGCGGAACCTCACAGATCCGGGCCTGCGACGAGTCGTCAATGCCGACAATGCTGAGATCGCCGGGGATTCGAATCCCCCGCTGCTTACAGAATTCAAGCAGGCTCACCGCGAGGGAGTCATTGTAGCAAACCACGGCTGTGCTGTCCTTCAGCAGCGTAAGAATTCTATCCGCCGAAAGCGTAAACAGATTCGGCCGCTCCTGCGTTGAAAACCACATCACCCGTTGTTCCGCCATCGGAATCCCGTTGTCGTCGAGGCTTTTTAAAAATCCGAGGTAACGCTTGTGCCCCTGAATATCATCGGAGTTCAAAATCGCGGAAATTTTCCTGTGGCCGTGGGAGATCAGATATTCCGTCACAGTACAGCCCGCGGCCACATCGTCCATCGTGACGCAGGGGAAATTCAGATTCGGATATTTGGCGTTGAAGAACACAAGCGGGATGTTCCGGGCGCGGATCTCCTCATAGAGCACCGTGTTCGGATTCGGCAGCGCACTTTTGGAGGGCTCGACAATCAGCCCCCTGACATTTTGCGCCAGCATGGTCTGCAGCGCCCTGGCCTCTTCCGAAACCATGTTGCGGGTCATCGCCAATTGAATCGCGACGTTGTTTTTTGCCATGACGAGCTCGATGCCCGTCACAATGCTGGGAAAGATGTAATCGCTGAAATAGGTCGAGATCAGACCCACGGTAAAACTCTTTTTGCCCAAGCCCCGCCCCGGCGTCTGGACAAAAGTGCCGCTGCCCTGCTTGCGCCAGACCATGTTCTCGCTCTCCATGACAGCCAGCGCCTGGCGGACGGTCTGCCGACTCACATTGTGAATTTCACACAGCTCCGCCTCGGAGAAAAATCGATCCCCGGCCTGTAATCCCTGCTCGTTAATTGCCCTTTTTGCCCACTCAACGATTGCGAGATATTTAAACTCGTCCATAATGCCCCCAACTGCCCCCATCACTATTACATACAAGAATAAGCCCTCGCCAGAAATTTGTCAAGACAAGTTTTTATTTTTTTGCAAAGTTGTGCGTATGGGACAAGAAAAATGATGCATGACGCGCCGCGGGCGTCACGCCATACAGGGGGAACAACTCGCATATTGCAGGGCGCACCGCTCAAATAAACCCTAATAGATAAACGGAATGATCTTATATTTTACCTTCTCGGTGTATTGATCCCAGAGTTCCCCGTATTTTTCCCTGCAAATCTTGTCGTCGTCCACCTGGCGGGTGAACATGAGCGCCACATAGTAAGCCGGATACAGCCATACCATCCAGATCCCGGAGTAGCCGACGGCAAGCGCCACGGCCATAGCCTGTATGATCTCTCCGAGATAGTTGATGTGACGGCTTGCGCCCCAGTATCCGTTCGCGAGCAGGCTGTGCTGCTCATCACTCAGCACTTCGGGTTTTATCCAGAGAAAATTTCTGTCAGGCGCGGTTTTAAAGAAATATTTCTGCATATTCGCGCCGCGGGTAAAGACCCAGCCGCAGAGGTAGAGCGCGCCAAAGAGAACCGTGAGCCAGGCCGGATGGCCGGGATTGGGAAGCTGAGCGGTAAACCAAAGCGAGACGCTATAGAAATAGGGGTAAAACGCGAGACAGCCAAAGCCCAGTTTGAATCCCACGCGCTCCGCGATGAAATCGTATGTCCACAAATGAATTTTCTCGAATGTCAGGTAATCAAAGCAAAACCATGTCAACATTCCGCAGGCGAGCAGAAAACCATAGTTGATCTGCGCGACATTGAGGATATGATACGCCGCAAAAGAGAGCACATTCAATTGAAGCATTACGGCGCCGATGAGATAAAACCAAACCTTCGCGTCGATAAAGCCGTTTTTGAACTGCGGATCTTTTACCCGGCCAAACCAAAAATCGGCAAGGAAAGATTTTCCGGTTGAGGGGTGTTTGCAGACAATGATAAAAGAATAGGCGAGTCCGATCACAGCAGCGCCGATCAGGCCCTGCCACCGGGTCTCATACAGCCATACGTACGGGACGATATGAAAATGCCCGAGCAGAAACCAGATGAGAATGCTTGCCACCAAAACAAATTTCCCATTGATCCTGTAATTCATGACTTCGCCGGTTATTTCATTTTTTACATATCCCTTTATTTTTACGACCGGGATGATGACGTGCAGGAGCGTGATCCCCGCATACGCGATGAGCGGGGTGATCAGACCAAGAAACAACTTCATGACAGACCTCCGGTGTTTTTCGACATGAGCGCAATCGCGGCTTTTCTGCTCAACAAGCGGGTCAGTACAAAACGCCCCACCTTGTTGACTGCTCCGGGAATCGTAATCGGGCCTCTCCCCAGCGCACGGAGCGTCCGTTCGGCGACCTCTTTGGCTTCCAGCGTTCCGGGCGCCGGCTTGGTCTTCTCAGCCTGCCGATAGCCGGGGGTGAGAATCGCGCCGGCGCAGCAGGCCAGGACATCGATCCCGTGCGGCCTTAATTCTTTCCAAAGTCCCTCGGCCAAAACGGCATTA
>WQUU01000329.1 GCA_009781925.1 Bacillota bacterium
CGCGCAAAGCGCGGTCGGTGTCATAGAGAATGGAATTGTCCACGATTGATCCCCATATCCGTAGGGGCCGATGCCTACATCGGCCCGCTCTTAATATGGCGGCGCGATGTAGGCATCGCGCCCTACAACGGGCGGTCGCCCCTACAGAGTTACCCATTCCAGCGTGATCCGCCCCAATTTTCCGCCCCGGAACTCGTCCAGCAGCACCGCCGCCATGCGCCCGGTGTCAACCTCCCCGCCCCGGAGGAGAAAGCCCCGGTTTTTCGCGGCCTCTTTTAACAGGTCAAACCCGGTAAGCTCCCTGTCAAAATCGAGTCTGTATCGCTCTCGCAGGGCCTCGGGATACAACCCTTTCAGTTTACATAATAAATTCGCCGCCAGGGTCTCCCTATCCAGAACCTCGTCCCGGATGGCGCCGGTGGCGGCCAGATTCTCCCCCGCTTCCCTGCTGTCAAAGCGCGGCCAGAGGATGCCAGGGGTGTCCAGAAGTTCAAGCCCGTTTCCGACAGAAATCCACTGCTTGCCCCGGGTCACGCCGGGCTTGTCTGAAGCGACCGCCGCCCTGCGGCCCGCCACCCGGTTGATAAAAGCGGACTTCCCCACGTTGGGGATACCCAGCACCATGCAGCGCAGGCTGCGGTTCTGCCCCTTTTCCGCGTAGGCCGCGAGCCTGTCTTTGAGCGCTTCCCGCAAAGCGGCGGGAAAGGCACTGACACCTTTGCCGCTCTTGCTGTCCGTCTCCAGCGCCACAAGTCCAGAGGCGCGAAACGCCGCGCGCCAGAGAGCGGTCGCCCGCGGATCCGCCTGATCCGTCCGGTTGAGGACAATAATTCTGGGTTTGTCTCCTGAGAGCCGGGCCACATCCGGGTTGCGGCTGGAGACGGGAATTCTGGCGTCGATGACCTCACAGACGGCGTCCACCAGTTTCATATGGTCGGCGATCATCCGCTCCGCCTTGGCCATATGGCCGGGGAACCACTGAATATTCAGTTGTTCGGGCTCTGCCATTATCTTGCCGGGCCGTTTACGGCTCCGAACTGGCTGATGGGGAAGAGCCGGAACAACAGCCGGCCCATGACCTCCCGGGTATCCACCATGCTGATGCGGCTGTCCCGGCTGTCCGTGGAGTTGTTGCGGTTGTCCCCCATCACAAAGATGCAGCCCTCCGGCACGGTGACGGGGCCCTGGAAGTTTTCCCGATGGCTGGCGTCGGCGGGTTCCTTGGTGTAGGGCTCGACCAGGGCTACCCCATCTACGGTGACGGTTCCGGTATCGAAGTCGATGTCAACCTTCTGCCCCGCCGTGGCGATCACACGCTTGATGATGGGTGTCCCGTCCTCGAAGCCCGCTCTGCGCAGTACGACGATGTCGCCGTATTTCGGCGTATAGAACAGGTTGGAGAGCACAATCCTGTCCGTGGTCTGCAGGGTGGGGTTCATGGAGGGCCCGACAACCTCGATGGTTCTGGCAAAAAATACAAACACCAGGACGATCCCCACAATGGCCACGACCACGACCTGCAGCCAATCATAGGCCTCCGCGAGGAAGCCCTGCTTTTTGGGCTTCGCCTCAGTCGTCTCAGGGGGCTGCTCATGAAGCTCTTCAGGCGGCTGCTCGTAAAGCTTTTCGGGCAGCTGCTCGTGAGGTTCAGGCTCCGGGGCCGCATCCGGTTCACCCGCGTGCTCTTCATAATATTCTTCCAAGATTTTATCAATATGCTCGCTCAAGCAAATCCCTCTTTCAGGCGCCGAACATCATAATCCAGAATATTATACACGATCCCGGCGCTTGAAGCAACAAAAAGTTGTAACCGCGCGCGTTTTTGACTATACAAGAATGATACAGAGTTTAGGTAATGTATCCTCACGCGCCGGAATTTAGATTTCTTCGAAAATGAAAGGGGGGTATTGTTGATGTCAAAAACAGCCCAGATCATCATAAAAAGCTGCGATCGCAGGGTACTGGAACTTGAACAGGTCAAAGCTTGGCTGACGGGAAACGGATTTCAGCTGTCTGGCAATCATTTTGAAGTGGATCCCAAGGCTGACCTGATCATACTGACCACCTGCGGTGTAACACAGCTGCACGAAGATTTCACTTTTGAGATGCTGGATCAAATCATGGCCAGGAAAAAGCCTGCCGCCGCGGTGATCTTGGGCGGTTGCGTCCCGGAAATCAATCCAAAACGCGTATCCGAAGAATTCGACGGCCCCACTTTCAGTCCAAAGTCATATCACAAACTCGATGAAATACTCAATCTGCCGCAAAAGCTGGAGTGCTTTGACCGTCCGAATACATATAGAATGCACGGGCTTTACAGAAGTGATGTGGGTAATATGCTCGCTACCGTAAAATATGTTACCGGTTTAGATTTGCCCAGCATGATGCGCGGTTTAAAATCAAGAGTCCACAACCGAAGAACATACTACATACAAATACACGAAGGCTGTTCCATGGGCTGCACTTACTGCGCCATTCAGAAGGCGATCGGCCCTCTCAGAAACAGCAAGCCGATAGAGGCTGTGGTTGCGGAGCTGAATGAGGGGATTGCCAAGGGATATCGGCGCATCCGATTAATCGGCGATTGCGCCGGCAGCTATGGACTTGACATAGGAACCAACCTTGGTAATCTCCTCCAGTGCATAGCGGAAAACAAAAATCATTTCAGCTTGGAGCTGACGGATATCAATCCGGTCTTTCTTCCGGTCATTTATCGGCCCGTTAAGGAACTGTGCCTCCAAAAAAGGCTGTCAAACCTTTATATCCCGATTCAGTCAGGGAATGCGCGCATTCTGGGGCTGATGAACAGGCGCTGTGATATAGACGAAACCAGGCAAATGTTGATTGACCTCAAAG
>WQUU01000330.1 GCA_009781925.1 Bacillota bacterium
TACCTGCTGCAGGTCATCGCGCCGGAGTACAAGGTGGAGATGTTCGGCAAGGCAGGCGGCAGATAAATGCGTCTAAACTGATAACTTTTATTTTTTATCCGCTTTGCGCTTGACTTGTGCCGGGTTCATGGTATTGTGTGTGCTTGCCGAAAGGCGATATTTTGAAGAAAGAGGTACACCACAATGGAACAAAAGCAAATCACCACCCCCGAAGAAGCCGTTCAAGCCCTCGCGCTGGCGGCACACACGGCCCGGCAGACCTTCTGCATAGACGAGCCGCCTCTGCCCACGCTCCTGACCAAAATGACATGGAGCGCGGAGGAAATCACGCTGAAAAACAATCTCCCGGCCAGCGTGATAGACAGCTACTACCGAACGGTGTTCAGCGAACACCCCACCGGCACCCCCGCGCTGACCAAGCAGGAACTGCATGACACGCGGTCAGCTCTGCTGAACTTCCTCGGTGAGGACAAAGGTGAGCGTGTATTTGACGGCGTCAATGACTGGGACGATCTGCTGGAGGGAATGGCATGAGCGCAATCCAAAGAGAGCGGACGGTGGCCTTTACAGGCCACCGGAGCGAAAAACTGCCGACAGAACAGGGCGCGATCCGCGCCCTGAAGCTGAGAACCTACGCGGCCATCGACAAGGCGATCCAAGAAGGATATGGCACTTTTATTATGGGCGCCTGTTACGGGTTCGACCTGCTGGCCGCGGAACAGGTACTCCTGCGAAAACAGGTAGCGGATCATATCGGGCACCCGAAAATCCGGCTGATCGCGGCGGTGCCGCATGAGCATCAGGCGATCCATTGGAAAACAGCCGACCGGGAACTCTACTACGACACCCTTGCCCAATGCGATGAAGTGGTCACACTGAACACGCATTACAGGCAGGGGTGTTTTCATGAGCGGAACCGCTGGATGATCGACCGGGCTTCCCGACTGATCTGCTGCTACGACGGCAGCGGCGGGGGTACCGGTTACACGGTGGATTACGCCCGGAAAAGTGGGCTAACCATCATCAACCTCTGCGAAACGGAGGAATCTGAAAAGAAAAGAGAGTGATTATTTATGGCGGTACCGGTTGTAGTGGTAAAAGCCGCCGTCGCGGTGGTGACCAACCCGAAACTGCTCAAGATCGTCGGAGGGATCATCCTCGGCATTATTATAGTCATCATCGCGCCGATAGCCATCCTGCTCGGCGTCATGAACACCGGCCAATCAATTGACTGGAACAGCCCCGAAATGCGGCAGCAGGTCGTGGACAACATGACGCCGGAGCAAAAGGCCCAGCTTCAGGCGTTCGCCGACACCATGCAGGCCATTGAAGATGAAATCACCGCGCAGGGTCTCGCTGTGAACCCCATCAAAGCGCAGGTGATTTTTTTATGTGTCATGGACACCGATCCGATGAAAGACCGAACGACCGACGCGGCGTTCTATACCGATTTCGTTTCCTGTTTCCCGGATGGCGCCGACGATGACACCGTTTTCGCCAACCTCACCGCCAAGTTTGGCGTGACGTTTACAGCGGAAGAAAAAGCAAAAATCCTGCAGATGTGCCAGAGCGCAGTAGCGTCACAGACCGTCGCGCCCACGGCATTGCATGATCAGATCGGCACCATGCTGGCCGGGGATACCACCCCGGTCAGCGCGGAACCGTTCGCCTCGCCCTTCCACGGACTGGACTGGAAAACCTGTGTCACATCCACTTACGGCACACGGAAAGACCCGTTCACAGGCGAAACGGCGTCACACGCCGGGTTGGATCTGGCCGCCCCCGAAGGGACGCCCATCTATCCGTCAAAGCCCGGCAAGGTGCTGCTGGTGGGATATGACGAGGGCGGCTACGGCAATTATGTCGTGATCAATCACGGCGGCGGTCAGGCGACCTTATACGGCCATTGCTCCGAAATTCTCGTCGCGGAGGGCGATAATGTGACCGTGGACACGGTGATCGCCAAGGTCGGAAGCACCGGGCGCTCGACCGGAAACCACTGCCATTTTGAGATCATCATCGACGGCAAGCCCGTCAATCCCAAAAAATATCTGGAGGCGACTGCGCCATGAGAATAAACGCAATGTTCAATCATAAGATGTCCCAATACGAAACCAGTCCCTGTGAGGTGGAGAAAATCATCGAACTGCCGCGGGATGAATTTATGTCCCTACTGCGCGCCCCGTTAAAAGACCGCGCCTTCATTACCGAAAACGCCGACCTCATGGAAGTGGATCAAGACGGCGTATACCACGGACTGCTGGTGCTGGGCGAGAGCTGTGATGACGGACTTTTGATCGAATCCGAGGGGTACGACTACGCCCGACGCTCGGCATTCGTGCCGGGAGCGCGGCAGATAGTGGACGCCCAACCGAAATATCAGTGTGTTGTCACCCTTGAAAACCGTCTATCGGCGGTGGTGGATGACGTGATGTCCCGCGTAAACGCTTATGACGGTGGAAACCCATGCCGTATCCTGATCAGTGATCTGGTCGCCGGTCATCACTTCGATGAAGCCTATGTCCCGCTGCTTGTCGATATGCTGAACGAACGCACCGACGATATCGTGTTTGAGAATATATTCGATGAGATCACCGCGTACCGCGACCAGCCGGAAGAAACGCTGCCCGGCCCATCGCCGCTGCCTTATGCGCCGGAACGCATGGAGCATCTGCTGGACAAGGCGCTGGACTGGATCGGTCAACTGGATACCGGCGCAGGGTTGTATGACACGTTAAAAACCCAACTCGGCATGACCGATGAGGAAATCACGGCGGCTGGCTTTGAAACGCTCAAAGAATACTACACCGGGCCGGATGAGGGCGAACCCGAAGAAACTGGAGGTATGAAACTA